>JBBKXT010000281.1:0-3220 GCA_037969625.1 Saprospiraceae bacterium | reverse complement strand
GACCAAACATTCCCGGGTGGGACAGAAACGATCGCGGATGAGGTCACCACGACCTATGATGGTGTCGTCCCTCCGGGCAGTATTCCTTCCTTCAATACGCGTGGACGAGTCGCCAAGCTAAAAAACCCGCACATGGAATCATACTATGACTATGATGCGCACGGCAATGTCAGAGAGCTTACCCACATTATTCCGGAATTGAATGATGATGTGATCACCATGCAGTACGACTATGATCTCATCAGCGGTAACGTCAATGAGTTTCGCTACGAACCTGGCGAGGAAGAGCTTGATAAATTTACTCAGCGATATCTCTATGATGCCGACAATCGACTCACCTCTGCTTACTCATCAGATGATGGTTATGTCTTTGATGAAGACGCACGCTATTTTTATTATCTCCATGGACCTCTCGCTCGGATCGAGCTTGGTGAGGACAAGGTACAAGGACATGACTATATGTATACACTTCAAGGGTGGATCAAGGGTGTCAATATGCCAGGAGCTGACGGACCGTCGGGTGAGTTAGGTCGCGATGGTTATGTGGGTGGTCACTCCAATCTACACCGATACTTCGGAAGGGACACCATGATGTATACGCTTGGGTATAACTATGCCGACTTCAAACCTGTAGGTGGTACAAACCTATTGTCGGACGCGGTCAATAACAGCTTCACCGATCTGGACAGTGATCTCCTGGGTGAGTCCGGAAAGAAGGGTTTGTTTAATGGTAATATCGCTTTGATGATAACACACAATGGTCTGGCGAACAAGGCAAACCAAGCCATGGCTTATCAATATGATGCGCTCCACCGAATCACGTTTGCCAATAGTTATCTTTGGACCACGTCGTGGAAATCAAGCATTGTCAGTTCTTATTCCATCCCTGAGATAATCTACGATGCGAATGGTAATATCCGGGACCGTGAAATAAAAGCACTTACTGACACTGATATTCTTGAGTATAAATACAAAGTTGATCAGCCGAATATCTTAGATCGTGTCTTAGGAGGTGGAGACGTAACTGGTATTCCCACACAATCACTTGGCAACTATGGGTATGATGAAATAGGAAACCTGATATCTGATGCTACTGAAGGTACTACCATGACCTGGGATGTCTTCGGTAAGCTCCGATCGGTAGATGGAGTACCTGAAGCACTGATAGAATATATTTATGATGCTCAGGGCAATCGAATGATCAAGGGTCGAGGTGGAGAGCTGCCGGCAGATATATACATACGAGATGCGTCCGGAAATCTTATTGCGATATATGAAAAGCAGATTCACAACATGTCCGGTAATATTACCAATAGGCTCCTGGAGCTCAATGTTTATGGTAGTAGTCGGCTGGGTGTAATCAAGCCGGACCGATTGATCTATGACGAGGATAGTGATGAGGATACAATTCAAGTCGCCTCATTGCGACAAATGCGATCCTACGAACTCACCAATCATCTCGGAAATATCCTGACCACTATTTCTGACCAAAAGCTTGGAGACGATCAAGATGAACCGGTTGACTTTGCAGACTACTACAATGCCGTACCAGTGACCACTGCCGATTACTATCCTTTCGGCCTCGAGATGCCCGGGCGTACAATGTCAGCACAAAATCATAGATTTGGGTTTAATGGAAAGGAAAAAGATCCTTCTCTGGGTTCATTGACACATTATGATTATGGCTTCCGGATCTATAATCCGGCGATCGGGAGGTTTTTGAGTGTGGATCCGTTGACGAAGTCATATCCAATGTTGACGCCTTACCAATTTGCAAGCAATAGCTCAATTGCCAATATCGATCTAGACGGTCTTGAAAGCTATTACGCGGCAGATGGTTCTTTTGTTGGAAAATATGGTGACTCACCTGAACTGCGAATAATTACTGATGCCAAGGTTGCGATAAGTGCTAAATTTGCATTTGCATATCCCGTTCCCAATAAAGCAAAGCCGTTTATTGAGAGTTTGCCTGAACTCAGTTTAGCAGCATTTCATATTAGGTCAAAAGAAGAAATATTGGCTCAATGGGCATCGGTTTACAAAGATTTAGGTAACCGTAACACTGTAGGTCCCGAAGGGAACAAGGAGTATGGAATGTCTTTGTATTCTCATGAATTGACGAATAAAGATGGTTCAACCTTTAGTGCTTTTATTAAAGGGTCGTTGGAAAGCGGTAGTCAAGGTAGTAATATTTTAAACCTTTCTTCATCCGTAAGTCCTATAGAGGGGTGGAATCTTTTAACTACAATTCATACCCACAGATGGGGAAAAATGGAGTTTTCCGATGACCCTAATAATCCTTTTTTTGGCGCAGATATTCAGTATGCTGAAGGTGAAGGTGTAGACCTTTATTTAGCGATTCCTGGATCAAAATACATCGGCAAGTTCTCTCCTGATCTTTTTAATGAGAAACTTAAGGGTAAGGAGCGTGAGCGAGAAATAATTAAGGCCACTGACCCAGAATCAATTAAAATTTATTAGCCGATGATTAAGCTGGATATATGTTTAGGGTTAAGCCTGCTTTTAATTATCTGTGGCTGCTCCATCAAGCACCGGGACGACTCAATAGACGTTTTTTTTAAAGAGATTGAAAAACAGACAATTCCACAAAAAACTATACAAGTTTTTAAAACAACGCCATTTGATTCTGCAGTTCTTAATTATAAAAAGTATCCTGAAATATTTTATGAAGGAACATCTAGGGTTCTTGAGGATACATTGCAAAAAAAGAACATTGAGGCGTTTTTTTATAAGAACAACATGAGCAGATACGATCCATTAAATGCGTATGTGTTTGCGGGATTGTTTCATTATAATTTGAATGGGAAAAACTATGAGAATATGGATTCGTTTAAAAATTTGATAGACAGGTTGGTTGTGAATTATACAACAAAAAAAGAAAGTGATACGATCAGTACGATTGAATTGGATGTGAACGAATAATTTGTAATTAATTGTCCGGTCACCTAGCCGATTTAGTCGATAAGTTGTACAAGCGCAGATTGAATTCTTTCTGTAGCGTTTTTGCTTACGCCACACGTTTGAGCAATCACTGGCCATTGGCCTATCGCCCTTTGCACCTGGTGGATGATCTCCTCCGGCTTATTGATGCTAAACTCATTTGCCAGTTCGATGATCTGTTTTCGTCCCGGGTTGCCTCGCACACCACTTACACTGGTGCTATGTACGTTAAACGGATTTGATGAGAAGGTCAAATCAT
>JBBKXT010000280.1:0-16065 GCA_037969625.1 Saprospiraceae bacterium | reverse complement strand
GCTTTTTAGTCGCCATAGTCCCGAAAGACCATGGCTATAAATCTTACCAAAACGCATCATCTCAATCCTCCTCGGATTTAGATTATACGTCCTGCCAACCTGTCAATGAACTTCTTTTTTTCATGCCCATTATCTCACATTTCTTTACAACGCTTCTTCTAACGGGACGGCAAAGATAAGACGCGTTTCCATATCTCACAACCGTAGTTAGTTTTTATCTTAAATTATTTCTGCATCATTGTACCTCAAGACTCCTAACAGGCTGATTCTCTATTAATTAAGATACAGAAAATAATTAAACAAAATTGAAACGACCTCCCCTCTCGATGGCTGGTTTTAGTCACGCCAAATAATCCACGCGAGATCACCCTGATTTGGCAAATTTCCGGACTTGCCAAAAAGAATTTGGCAAAATCGCCATTTAAGCATCAATTATCTGCCTCAAATAGCCAAATAAACGGATTCCATTGGACTGAAATGGTATAATTGGGCTTTTTCAACCCATTCAAAACACCCTAATTTCTAATTCAAATTGATCAGAAACACACACCATAACCTTCATATAGCCTATATCTGTCCTCACCCAAAAGGGTGATGTGCAGAACTTAAAGCAGCCATAGTTTTGAAAAAATATTCCTGCTATGAAAGTTTGCCTAATACTAATATGTCTGTTCACATTAAACGTCGCCGTTCATGCTCAAAAAGAAGTTATTATCGGCGTGCCGAGCGACATCAACTATCTTAACTTAAAAGGCTTGGACAACACGAATGCCATCCTTATGGACAATGGTAAGCTCCGCCTAAGACATCATTATGACTTTCTGTCTACCGATCGTGATTTTATGCACATTCTTCTGGATGCTGATAACAACCAAACCAATTCCATATTTAGTCTATATAAAGATACATTTCAAAGCGGTGCAACGATTCCTATTGTCAGATTCAGCCTGGATGGATTTCACAGCTGGATCAATTCTGGCAATTTCGGGATAGGGGATATTTCTCCGACAGAAAAATTGACGGTCAATGGGGCCATCAAAATTGGAAGCAATAATTTCAATTCGCCGGGTGTCATCAGATATTTTAACAATGATTTTCAGGGGTATACCAATGGCGTATGGCGATCCCTTACCCAGGATGCAGATGCCAGCCCGACAAATGAAATACAATACCTCACTCTGTCGGGAAACAATCTCAAAATTTCAAATGGCAATGACGTAGATCTCCCTTTTCAGGAAGTAAGAGATGCTGACGGGGATACCTATTTAACAGCAGAAAGCAGTCCCGATGATGATAAAATCACCATTGGCTTAGGCAATCAAAGCCGCATGAACATCGCCAAAACCACCGGATCAGATCGCACCTATCTTTCTTTCCCAAACAATGGCAATAACATTTTACTTGGTGCAAATAGCGCTAACATAGCTTCAACGGGCATCAATAATACCTATATCGGTGGTACAACGGGCACATTCAATCAAAGTGGTAGTGAGAATATCATGATTGGGAGAGGAACAGGTTTAATGAACGAACAAAGTGAAAATGTATTTATCGGAAACGGTGTAGCCTCATCCAGTATTTACGATAAAAACGTGGCCATTGGAAATCTAGCTGGGAATCTGGCATCTCTTCAATGGACAGTAGCTATAGGTTATGAAGCAGCTATAAATGCACAAACAACCAGCGGGACTTACATAGGCTTCAGGTCAGGACAATCCATAGATGGTAGCTCCAATTCATTTTTTGGGTCCGACTCAGGTTTAAACTGGGAATCAGGCTCATACAATACTGCGATTGGCGCAAGGGCTGGACCATACTTCGAGGAAGGAGGTTATAACACTTTTTTGGGATATGCAGCAGGAGGTTTTGTGGTTACCTCCGGAAGCCATAACACTATCATTGGAGCAGATGCCTCTTCGGGTGGATATGATAATTCCGTCGCTTTAGGATACCATGCAACATGTACTGCATCAGATCAAGTTATGATTGGGAGAAGTTCCATAAATTCCATTGGTGGTCATGAACCATGGACCAACTTTTCTGATGGTCGCTATAAATCAAATTTAAAATCAGATGTGCCTGGCCTCAATTTCATCAATCTACTCCAACCTGTGACCTATCACCTGGAAGCACGAGCACTGGACCAGTCGCTGAATAAAAACCATAAGCAGGATACGAGTAAAAGATCCGAAGAACAATTAATTAAGAAAGAGCAAATTGTCTATTCCGGCTTTATCGCGCAGGAGGTGGAGGCAAGCGCCCAGGCCATAGGTTATGATTTTAGCGGTGTAGACAAACCACAAAATGAAAATGATTACTACGGTCTGCGATACGCGATGTTTACCGTGCCACTGGTGAAAGCTGTGCAGGAGCTATCAACGCAAAATGCTTTGCAAGGCGAAGAAATCGAAGCCTTGAAGTCAGAAAATGCATCGCTCAAAAATCAAATGAATATTAGACTAGCCTCATTGGAAAACCAAATGAATCTGCTGGAACAAGCAAATGCCGCTGAAAAGACAGGCGATTCCAAAACAAACTAAATTTTTAAGCGGTGGTGGATAAGGTTCGATAGTGCAGTCGCTTAATGAAAACCTGTCGTTGGATTTTATCTAAAAAAATGATATTTTACATTAAAATACTCCTTTGATATCGATTTTCTAACCAAAATTGAATGGCTATGCGTGATGTTATGTTAATAATTCATTTTATTGGATTGGCTATGGGCCTAGGTACCAGCCTGGCTTTTATGTTTCTCGGCATAGCAAGTTCCAAAATGGAAAAATCTGAGGCGATTCAGTTTACCATTAGATCTTTTCCTCTCAGCAAAATGGGGCATATCGGTCTGACACTGCTTGTCGTGTCCGGTATTTACTTAATGACACCCTTTTGGGGCGGACTCTCAGAAATGCCCCTACTGATCACCAAGTTGGTCTTAGTGGTCATCCTCGGCGGGCTCATCGGGATGATTAGCGGTCATGCCAGAAAAGCCCAGGCAGGTAATGCAGAAACTCACCTTCAAAAAATCGCTCCACTTGGAAAAGTTTCTTTGCTCGTCAGTTTGGCAATCGTGGTTCTGGCCGTTCTTATTTTTCATTAAAATTCCACCAAAAGCCTAAGCACAAACAAAATGTTTAAAGCTAAATTGATAGAACACAGGGCCTACTACGGTCTCAGAAGAAAGGCTTTCTTACTATTCCTTGTACTGGGTATTCCTGGAGCCTTTCTCTTTAACGCATTTGAACTCCCTTTTTGGACATCTGTGATTTCTGCAGGAATTTATGTTTCGCTTTTCGTGTTGGCTTTCAAAAATCAAAAACTTCAAGCCTCCCTACTTGGCTCTTCAACAATTGAAGTGGACAATACGGCCATCAGGATCAAAGGCAGACTCAAGCAAGAATATGAGCTTAATGCTGTTGAAAAGATCACATTAAAAAAGGCGTATGGAATCCCAATGGACAGTGTAAAAGAAATGGCACAGGAAGTAAAGGGTCACCCAAAAGAGAATTTTTTAATTGTGCACCAAAACGGCGAAGACCATAGATTCGATTTTGAAGTTGACTCCTATTACATGATTGGGCAACTTGATAAAATTGCTAACCAATGGATCCAGGATGGCCATACTGTTGAGCGAACACTTAGTTGAAAATGTATAGTGAACCAAGCTTTCGGATTTAATTGTTAATTCAAATCTTCTTTCCCAAGTATCGAACAACAGAAGCCTTTCCTTGATGAAATAGGCCCTCATCGAGGTGTACCTCCTCCTCCCTTAACATTAGTGTTTCAAGATCACAAAAGTCGCTGGCTATCTGATCCAGTGAAAATAATATATTTGGCACTTTCGGGCCCCCTGCCGTTGGATTGGTTTTTTGAAAGACTACATGATTTTTACTAAAGGATTCCAAAATAATATGCCCACCTTTCTTTAGGTAACTCGCCAGTCTGTGGTGATAGCTTGTGCGCACCTCCGGTGAAAAGTGAGCATAGCATAGTCCAATAGCATCAAATGTCTCTGGTTCAAAATCCATGCCCTCTAAGGGACCAACAAGATATTCAATCATCATCTGGCTTTTCCTTGCGAGGGCAAGGGCCTTTTTTTGTCCTTCTACGCTCAGGTCAAAAGCAGTAACCTCCCAGCTGAGGGTGGCCGCATAAACGCCATTGCGCCCTTCCCCATCGGCCGGCATGAGCAGTTTCCCCGGTGGCAAACGGCTAATCTGATCTTTAAAAAAGACATTTGGAGCCTCCCCATATACGTAGGCAGACTGGCTATATCGTTCGTCCCAAAATTCCTTCATCGCTCTTGTCCATGACTAAATGTTTATTTCATCCCACCATTCTTCCAATCCTTAAGTCGTTGAATCTGACTGGCACTTAATGCAACCTCACTGCCTGCAGGCATAAAACCATCGGAACCAACAGGAAGACTGACCTTATAGAGGATGTCATCAATATTGTCGGCGACAGCCTTTCGGGTATCCAGAAATTTTAATTTGCCCCCACCAGGAAAATGACAAGGTGTACAATAGGTATCAAGTAAAGGAGCAATCTCATTGGTATAGGAAATCATAGATTCAGGTACATCCGTAACGTCTTTTGAGACTGCCTTTTTTGTGGAAGTGCAAAAACTAAGTGTCAAGGTCGTTGCTATAAGCATTAACATAAGTGTCTTTTGAAACATAACAGAAATTTAAGTGGTGCTGAGATATAATAGTTTGACAAATCTATGAACTTTTTTAGTTGGAAACTCCCTTCAAAATTCCAAAACAGTATGTCAGAGATTCTAACTGTCCCAAATATTCAAAACTTACCTGATTCAAATACTTGTCTTTACAATTATTTACAATATTTTACAACTCAGTTAAATGCTGAGTTGTAAAATGATAACATGAAATATACTTGTTCAATTGAAATTGACCTACCCCTTGACCTGGTTTCCGCTCTTTGGTCCGATGAAAGCAATTTTCACCATTGGCAAGATGGGTATTTATCTACAGACCTTCTTGAAGGAAGTAAAAATACGGTTGGTGCGAAATCAAGAATTACCCTTTTGCAGGGCCGCCGAAAAATAGAATTAACAGAAACGATTCTAACCAATGAACTGCCTTTTGAAAAAGCCGCGCTATATGAACACGTTCATATGACTAATACCCAAGTGACCCGATTTGAGGAACTGACTCAGAACAAAACACTTTACACATCAATTGTGGAATACACAAAGTTTAATGGGTTTATACCAAAACTCATAGCGAAACTATTTCCGGGCATGTTTAAAAAGCAAAGTCAGAAATGGATGAACCAGTTTAAAGTATTTGCTCAAACAAAGCATTTGGGCTAAAATCGGTAGCTTTGGTAAATTAGGATAAAGGAAGCGAAAAACAATTAATATGAAATATACCGTGTCTAATACAATCAACAAACCACTGGAAGAAGTCATTGCTCATTTTAGAGATCCTGAATGCCTGCCAAAGTGGATGGAAGGCTTGCAAAAAATTGAGCATACCTCCGGGACACCTGGTCAGGTTGGAGCAAAAAGCGACTTACACTTTTTACATAAAGGCAAGGAGATGATTCTCCATGAAACCATTCTGGAAGAAAACCTACCTAAGCAAATCAAGTTTTCATACGTCAGTCCAATGGGTTATAATGAGGTTGAAATGCAATTTGAAAAACTTTCAGACAACAGTGTAAGACAGATCAATAACAGTTGTTTTGAACTAAAGGGCATGATGAAAATCATGGGATTCTTCATGAAGGGCTTCTTCAAAAAGCAATCTATGAAGTACCTGACAGCGTTTAAAAACTATGTTGAAAAATAATATAAATGAGCAAGCAAGCAGTTTTTGAATTTATATCCGACATCGGACTTACCTACGGACCCAAAATCATAGGTGCTATTGTCATATGGATCATTGGTTGGTGGGTCATAAAATTAATTAATGTTGGCTTTGGCAGAATGCTCAACCGCAGACAAACGGATGAAAACATAAAACCACTCCTAAAGGGTCTGGTCAGCGTTTTACTCAAAGTATTATTGGCGATCACAGTCCTAAGCATGATGGGCATCGCCATGACATCCTTTGTCGCAATTCTCGGTGCCATGGGTCTGGCCGTTGGCTTAGCACTTTCCGGTACACTGCAAAATTTTGCCGGTGGAGTGATTATCCTAGCGCTGAAACCATTTAAAGTGGGACACCTGATCGATGCCCAGGGCTACCTCGGTGTCGTTCATGAAATTCAAGTATTCAATACCATTTTAAAAACACCGGACAATAAAACAATTATCATCCCCAATGGTGGCTTGTCCACCTCGGCTCTCACTAACTATTCAATAGAACCCACCAGACGTGTGGATTGGACGATTGGTATCGCCTATGGTGATGATTCAAAAAAAGCGATGGAAGTCATCCAACATCTATGCGATCATGATGAAAGAATTTTAAAGAATCCATCGGTCGTCATTGCAATTTCAGAACTTGCCGACAGTTCGGTCAATTTTACGGTCAGAGCTTGGGTAAAAGCCGAAGATTATTGGGATGTCTTCTTTGATATGAATAAAAGGGTGTACGAAGAATTCGACCTAAAAGGGCTAAACTTTCCGTTTCCACAAATGGATGTCCACCTACACAACCAATAAAATAATAAATGTGGTCTGGGTGGATATACCTCGTGTTGAAAATGATCAGAGAAAACTTAATGATTGAAAGATCAATTACCTTTAACATGCATAAGTACGTTAGTTTTATCCTTTTTGTGTTCGCATGTGTAATTGGACAAACACAACCATCAATTACCGACACAACAAAATCAATTGGTGTTCCCTCTACTTCTTTGGTGATCCTAGGCACTATTCAGGATGGCGGCTCTCCTCATATTGGTTGTATTCGAGATTGTTGTAAAGACCTGTTTGATCAACCGGATCCGGATCGGCAAGTAGTGTCTATCGGTTTATATGATCTTATAAATAATAAAAGGTATTTATTTGAAGCTACTCCTGACATGCCACGCCAGTTGAAGCAATTAAAAGAATATGGAGATCCGACTGATCTAGAAATGGCAGATGGCATTTTTTTGACGCATGCCCATATAGGCCATTATACAGGCTTAATGTATTTAGGAAAAGAGGCTATCAATGCCCATGAAGTTCCAGTTTATGTTATGCCCCAAATGCTTTCATTCCTAGAGACCAATGGCCCCTGGAGTCAGCTTGTGGCAAGCAAAAATGTCAAATTAGTCTCCATAGAAAATGGTCAACCCATAGTCCTTTCAAAAGACATCCAGGTTACACCAATTCTAGTTCCCCATCGAGACGAATATTCAGAAACTGTAGGCTATCGCATTCAAGGACCTAACAAGCGTGCGTTGTTTATCCCTGATATAGACAAATGGGAGAAGTGGGACATAGACATCATTGAAGAAATTAAAAAAGTAGATTACGCATTTTTAGATGCTACATTTTTCAGTGGAGCAGAATTAAACAACCGCGATATCTCTCAAATCCCACACCCTTTTATTGTAGAAAGTATGGAGAAATTTCAAGGCCTCGAGTCCATCGAAAAACAAAAAGTAATCTTCATTCATTTCAACCACACGAATCCGGTCATCAATCCTAATAGCGAAGAAGCAAAGCAAGTCTTAATAAACGGTTTTCGAATAGCGGGAATCAATCAATCTTTTGATCTTTAGAAAAAAAACCTCAAATACTTATTTATATATGAAAATTGTCATTAGCTTCTTATTGTTAAGTTATTTATTTTTTGCGTGTTAGGCAGAAAGAGAAACCCCTGCTCAGAAAACTCAAAAAGTAGTCACTGAAATGGTATTTGACAAAACAAAGTGGGGACAAAAAGAAGGGGATAAATATATTTTTCGAAACCAAATGCTCAAAGATGTTGTCTACAACGATACCATCAGAACTTTACATAAAAAGGAATTAATTGATCTTCTTGGAGAGCCAGATCGCATCAACAACAATCATTTGTATTATGAAATATCCAGAACCGGTATTGGTTCCTGGTCAATAAATGAAAAAACAATGGTAGTCAAAATAAAAGCGGACAACACAACCATTGACTGGATTAAAATTCATGGTTAGCCATTAACTATATTCTAACTTTCTATCAATTTCTATTTCAACACTTTACTCTTTCTTCACCTTTACTTTGAAATGAATCAAAACCGATGATGATCAAGAATATTTGGACACTATCCTATATTAACCTAACAATTGGCATTGTTTTACTAGTAGGTTGTCAAGGCAACCAAACTCTACCCGACCCGCTTCAAGCAGGCTGGAACAATCAGCCTGTGTGCGAGGTACTTGAAGACAATCCTAAACTAAGAGTATTGAGGTGCACCTTCCCTCCAGGCGTTGGCCATGAAAGACACTACCACAATCCGCATTTCGGCTATACCCTTGCCGGCAGCAAATTCAGAATGACGGATACGACAGGAACACGAGAGGTAGAAGTCCCTACAGGTTATAGCTTCTCGAATGAAGGTATCGCTTGGCATGAAGTGCTTAATATTGGAGATAGTACCGGTGTGTTTTTAATCATTGAACCGAAGTAAAAAAAACTCATCAATAACAAAGCGTTGAAAGCAAAAATCTAATTGCAAGAGGACCTAGCACTTCATTTCATATGGCAGAACTACTTAAAAACATTTATAACACAGCATTCTTTGATCGATTTACTTCGGCTGTTCTGGAGGTAAAACCAGACTTCAACAAAAAGGCATTCCTGCGAGATATTTATGACAAAACTTGGAAAGAAAAAGAGCTCAAACAAAGAATGAGACATATAACGCTTACTCTACGAAACCACTTGTCAGGAGATTTCTCAAAAAATATAAAACTTATTATTAAGTTAATTCCAGTTTTAAAACGCATTGGATTCAAACCGGATAGTCTGGAGTTTATTTTTCTACCAGATTTTATTGAGGTCTATGGGATGGATGAGTATGACCGCTCAGTAAAATCTTTGGAATCAATCACCCAATTTGTGACCTGTGAATATGCAGTTCGACCCTTTCTTATCAGATACCCTAAACAAATGATGGAACAGATGCTTTTATGGTCAAATCATAAACATCCAATGGTCAGGCGTCTGGCTACTGAAGGCTGTCGCCCTAGGTTGCCCTGGGCTATGGGCATTCCAGATTTAAAGAAAAACCCTAAACCCATATTCCCTATACTTGAAAATTTAAAAAAGGATCCCTCGGAATCTGTGAGAAGAAGTGTGGCGAATAACCTGAATGACATTTCCAGAGATCATCCAACTACCATCATAAGTATTGTTAAAAAATGGCAAGGCCAAACAACCGAAACAGATGCACTAACCAAACATGCATGTAGAACACTTTTAAAACAAGGGAATCCGGCAGCAATGAAGATGTTTGGATTAGGCGCTTCTGAGAAATTTAAGCTTTCAGGTTTTACGATCCTAACACCAAAAGTTAAAATTGGGAGCTACCTGGAATTCTCTTTTGAACTTCTAAACTTAGACCGAAAACCAGCGTTAATCCGTTTGGAATATGCCATTTATTATCAAAAAGCGAATGGAACACTTTCGAAAAAGGTATATAAAATCAGTGAAAAGGAATACCCCAAGAGTTCGAATACACCAATCTCGCGCAAACAATCCTTCAAAATAATCACTACCCGCAAACTTCACCCTGGCTTGCATCAAATTGCCGTCATTCTCAACGGAAAAGAATTTGAAACACATGATTTCAAATTAGCTCATGCATAATATCGATCAAAACGCAATTTGAATAAGATGAAATATGAGTGGAGTAAACCAGAGGATACACCCTTATAATGCTTCATCGCAGATAGGAAAACAAACCGGGCACCTTTAAAACCATGGAGGCAATTGCTTCCAAAGAAAAGTTAGTCATGCTTTCTAAAAACCACAGGAAAATAAACCTGCCAGATTTTAAAAGGATGCCGGCTGAAAAATTTAAAACCTTTTTAGGGTTTCACATTGAAGTAAATGTAAATCGTTTTCTAAGCTGCTTTTCTCTCCAGAATAATTTTACAGGGTTCGTCAGATGTGACTTGTACCCGATGATTGATATGCAAGGGGATGTGAATAACATCTCCAGCTTGCATTGGATTGACCTGATCGCCGATGATCACATTACACGTACCGGAAACGATTAAAAAGGACTCGTGCTCATCGGTGTGTGTCTCATCCGGAGCACCCTCTTTTAACCAAATTAAAATAGTGGTCTTCTCTTGTGTCTTACCCATAATGCGCAGATACATTGATTCATACGATGCAGGCTCCTGCATATCTGAACGAACGAGCCATTCTTTATAATCTACAACTTTTGAGCCTTCATGTATTGCAGGAGGATCAGAAGGCTTCTCGCCTGCCTGTAGTCGCATCATAAAATTCAAAACGGCCATCAACATGGGTTTGATAGCACGGTCTGGTGCGATGGCGTGTGCCTGTGCATACTTTTCGAGGCTCAACTCGATCTCCCGAATATCTTTCTGCAATTCGGGAAAAGTCTTCAATGCTTTTTCCAGTTCAACCACTTCAGAGGCCTCCAAATCCCCCAGCACATAAGACTCTAAAATACCTGATTCCCTGATTTGATCTATTGACATAACGACCATATTAAATAGATGATAACAAACAATGACCCCATAAATAAACTTCGCTCAGACTTCAACTCCTGTCTCAGGACATTTATTCCCAAACGAATTCTGCTTTTCACAGTACCTAGTGGAATATTCAATTTAATAGCCACTTCTGATTGAGAATAGCCCTGAAGGTAGATGTGATCCAAGACTACTCTTTGTTCTACAGAAATTTTGGAAAGAAGTGATTTGGCATCGATAATCTCATACGAAGGAGAAGTGATACTAGAAGATTCGTGCTGCATGTCCAGTGTATCCGTGACCATTTCATTTTGAAACTTTTTCGAACGTCGGATATCAAGTGCACTATTTCTTGCGATACGAACCATCCAGGTAAACAAGGATGATTTCTTTTCCTCATACAAATCAATCTTTTCCCAAATTTTTAGGAATGTTTGTTGCAAAACATCTTCAGCTTCCTTTTCAGAACCAACAATTCTAAAAATAATGCCGTTGAGCGAACCGGCATAGTTGTCATACAAAACTTCCATGCCCTGCTCATCTCTGTTTCTCAACAATGTTACTATTTGGCTTGCATCCATTTTGTGAAAAATTATTTAAAGAAAAATTACCTGAATCTTTCGAATGACAAAACTAAATCAAATTCACTAAAATCCTGAGATCCATTGAATATTCTCCTGTCGTCCTTAGGACCTCAACAATAGTTTATACCAAATCCTTCCGTTACAATGCCAGAATTTGCTTCTCCGTCATAGGCCCGAGTTCATAAGCACTTGCTTTCAACTCTGCTTTTATAACAGCCATATCTTTAAAAGAGTTATCGGTTTTAAGAATCTCCGCCATTATATAAAGTGGCTCAGGTTCAAAAGTTTTATGGTGGATGTGCGCCAAAACAATTCTTTTGGCTTCCTCTACATTGCTTAATTTGAAATAGGTCCAGGCCAACAATCCATACGATTGTGCGGTCGGTCTCATCGCCACTTCAATCTGTGCGAGTGTCAAGGCCTGATTTTGCTTTGAAGGCATATCTGCATAAAGCAAAATATTGTACTTATTGTACATATTCCCATAGGCCTCAATAGTTTCCACTTGCTGAAGGTAGGTATTAATGTGTTGTACTTCCTTCTCCGGTTGCTGATCATAAGCGGCTATTTCTGCTTGAAATAACAAATTGTCCGGTGCGTCGTAATAGCTATCAATGGAAGCCAAAATCCTTGATGCTTCCTTTGAATTTCGTTCGTGCGAATAGACAATCCAGGCGATTCCTTTCTTGGCATAAGCATTTCCCGGATCAAGCGCTAAAGCCTTCAGGTAACAATCGTATGATTTCTGAATTTGTCCATCATGTCCGTAATAATCACCAAGATTGGTGATAGACCATTGTATCAATTCCTTGTTATCATCAGCCACTGCTCCTTCCAGTGCACGATTCATGTAAAGGATTGTTTCGGACAGATTCCCCTGATGATCTTCCCACTTAGATTTACGAATCAGGTAGTCAAATTCATTCTTTCCGATACTCACTTTTTCGAGATACAATTCTGCCTGATCGTAGGATCCGAGTTCCATATGAATATCAAAAAGCATTTTCTCCGTTTCGGCGAGTCCAGTGCCTATTGTTTCTGCTTTTACTAAAGCTGTATGCGACTCCGTAAAACGATGTTGAGAAATATAATTTTTCGCTAGCGCACGAAGAATGGTTGCATCAGAGGAATTAGTCAAATCATTTGCCTTCTCAATCCATCGGGTGGCTTCACTTAAATACTCAATCTGACCAGTGTGCATAAAGAGTCTGTTTTGTGCAACCGCTATTTTAAGCATATACGGATACTGATGCGGAGCAAGATCGAGTTTTGCTGACCAAAAATGATACTCTGCTTCGTCTATCTTCACTTGTTCTTCTGATGTTTGTAAAAGGAATGGATCATAATCCTTTTGATCCGTCACCCTTTCAGATTTGGTACAAGCGCTTAAAATAAAAAAAGAAAAACCGGCAATGATTAAGTATTTCATGATGTTGATTTTATATTATGTGAAAGAAAAGAACCGATCATGAACTTGGGTGTTATTCATGACCGGTTGACAATTCTTAAAATGGAGATGCCAGATATGGGAATGATGATAAAAACGGTTTATCATTCGCATCCACATGATCATCGGAAAGATTAGGGTTTTCTGAAAAATCTTCTCCTCCAAATATCAATAAGAGTTCTACAGTGATAACGTCATCTGCCAAGGCTCTTCCTGTCAGCACATTGACACCATCATAAAAGGAAGTGGTACCATCCAGGCTTACGTTGAGCACATCCGTTGCCAAAACACTTGCAAAAGTTGCAGCATCAAGTCCTAGTGCATTTTTATCACCCGGATTAGCATAGGCTGGGCTCAGGGCCCTCAATCCTGCTTCGATCGTGGATTGATATGCGGCTGCCTGATTGACCGGGAGAGTTTCGTTGTAGGCATCCTTCATGTTTGAAGGAATAAAGACCGTATTGATGGCCGGACGCCCCATCTGGTCAGCCAGATTATAGGTGCCTGAAAAATCAGTCGGTGGTGGATCGTTATCATCCTTACATGAAGCGATGAACAAAACTGATAAAATGGCGAAGGCTACTATTTTTATATTTTTCATGTTTATTTATTTAAGATTGCTGTTTAAGAAATTGAATGGTGCTGAAGGAATTATCCTCGTTTTGATTCGACCCATGTATTGATTGTACCAGTGGAGCCGATCATTAGCTTTGGGACTTCGATCACAATGGACATGACATTAGTTCCTTTAAAGGTATCAGAACCCGGATTATTAAATCCTCCGGCGGTTCCACCGATAATGGCGCCGTACTGTGCGAAGTCCATAAAAAATGGATCCTCTCTTGGGCCTGCAAATGCTTTCATGGAACCATTTGTACCGATCATCGGTGCCTGGCCATATTCAGTAATATCGACTACGGTTCGATTCGCATTGCTCATGATTGTACTTTGCTTTCCGGTAGAGCCTGGAGCTACAGGACCAAAGAAGTACATCTTGCCATCTCTTGGGATCGCTTGTATGACTAGGTCTTCAATATAATCTCCATTGTTGTCGATATTGATTTCGAGGAGCACATCTTCATCAAAGGTTGCACCTGCTGTAGCGGTGGGGCTCATCAAACCTTGTAGGTTAGCCACAAAAACAATATTCGTGTTGTCTTCCCCTTGAAAGGCGTAGAAATCTGTGATATCGGCGGTTCCGCCTTTAACGGCAGGAGCATCGATATGATCTGCGGCCATCAGTGCAATCCCAATAACGAGGATTGAAGAAGCCAATACGGTTAATTTTAAATTTTTCATGATTGATAGCGTGATTTTGTTGTGAATAAATATTTCAAATACAGTTACGGTAAGATGGGGTGGATTGGATCACCGAATGCCCAATTATGTTTGGTTAAACCGCTCATTACGACTGTTTATCAGCGCATTATGACATAATTATTATTTGTAATTTTCCATAGCACCAATAAGAATATTGATTACACAAGGGCTTGAAACGAAAAAAATTGAGTTTGAGCGGGTGATTAAATGAAGCTGCCAATCACTTTAGTAGGTTTACCTTATAACCCATCAAAAAAACAGCCACGAGGAAACCCCTTTCCGGTTTCTTCTCCTATCCTCTAAACGTTTAAACAACAAGCGTCAAGGGCATTGTGTAATACAATTTAAAAACACAAAACACCATTGAAAGGCTTCCTATAACCGGGCAGCAATTTATCCTTGAACCTCCTATCTTTGCCCTATGCCTATTAATCTTCCCGAAATAAACAAACCCCGAATTGTCATCGTCGGAGCTGGCTTTGCCGGTATCACGCTATCGCGTAAACTCTCAAATAAAGATTATCAGATTGTTATCATTGACAAAAACAATTTTCATCAATTTCAACCGCTGCTCTATCAAGTAGCGATGTCCGGTATTGAGCCGAGCTCCATTGCCTTCCCACTGCGCAGGTTATTTAGGCGAACTAAAAATGTACATATCCGTGTTGCGGAACTTGAATCAGTAAACGCTGAAAAGAAATATATCGTCACTAGTGAAGGACGAGTCAACTATGATATGCTTGTTTTGGCTACCGGTGTCACCACAAATTATTATGGTAATGCAACTATTGAATCAAATACCTATTCGCTGAAATCTGTTTCTGATGCACTTTTCTTAAGGAATGCAATTTTGACTGACCTGGAAAAAGCACTCACGGAAAGAGATATCAACAAAAGAAAAGCTCTGATCGATCTCGTCATTGTTGGCGGTGGTCCAACCGGTGTAGAACTGGCCGGGTCATTGGCAGAAATGAGAAAGTATATTCTTCCAAAGGAATATCCCGAACTTAATCCACAGGAGATGGAGGTTCACTTAATTCAAGGCAGACCGGAATTGCTTTATGGTATGTCAGATGAGGCGTCAGAAAAGTCAAAAGAATTTCTTGAAGACCTCGGTGTTGATGTGCTCACCGGTGTGCGGGTTACCGGATATGATGGAAATGAAATCACCTTAAGCAATGGCAGAACCTTGCATTCCACTAAAGTGATTTGGGCCGCCGGGATTACTGGACAACGGATAGGGGGAATTCCCGATCAGGTCTATGCGGAAGGAAATCGCATCACAACCAACAAGTTTAATCAAGTCATTGGTTATCCTGATTTTTATGCCTTGGGGGATAATGCTTACATGGAGGAAGGTCCATATGAGGGGCACCCGCAAGTTGCACAACCCGCCATCCAACAAGCCAGATTACTAGCAAGAAATTTAAATGGTGACCTCAAAGGAAAAACCTTTAAATCATTTCACTACAAAGATTTTGGTTCGCTGGCAACGATTGGGAGAAATAGAGCAATTGCTGATCTCCCCTATTTCAAAACGCAAGGCTTCTTTGCCTGGATTATATGGCTGGTCGTTCACTTAAAATCCATCCTTGGTGTCAGGAATAAAATTCTTGTTTTGACAAATTGGGTTTGGTCTTATATCACCATGGATCAGGGGTTGAGGATATTGATTAGGCATAAGACAAGGAAATAAGCACAGCAGGTTCTTACTGTTCTCTAGTTAACTCACCCCCGCCCCCTCTGTGTGGTTTTTGTATTGGCAGTTCCTCCGGGCAACTCACCCCCGCCCCTTCTCCATAGTTTTTACATTGACAGTACTTACGGAGAACTCTCCCCCGTCCCCTTTCTTAGCCTATTGGCTATTCTTACGAAAATGATTCACCTGAAAAGAGGGGAGGCATGATTTGTGTAGGTTATTGATATTGCAATAGACTTTGTCTATCCTAGCGAGCATGGGAACAGTGCCCTCTCATACTCCATGCTTCTACATTAGAATATGTATAATCATGCCTCTCTTCTCACCCAGAGCAATCTGCTTCCAACAGCAATTCCTTGCATAAGAGAGGGGCGAGGGTGAGTTACCCGTATACCTGCTCCCAGAG
>JBBKXT010000279.1:0-2657 GCA_037969625.1 Saprospiraceae bacterium | reverse complement strand
TACCAAGTCCTCCAAGGAAAAAGCAAATCAGGATCATGACTATTTTTTGCTGTGCGGGTTTTGGTTCATTCATTTTGTTTGGTTTTGAAGTTGATGCCTACTCTGTCCTGTTTTCGGCTTTCCAGTAAAGTATTAAGCTAAATTTAAGCATAAATCCTTCGCTTTGTATAAGAATAGGTTAGAAAAAGTGATCTGTGATGGGACGGATGGTGAGCCGTGCCACATGGATGAGGGGTGGGAGTAAGTTTAATAAAAAATATCTGGGATCAAGAAATCAAGCGTCTTTTATCTTTCGACTGGCATACTCCTATTTCCTGTTAATTGATTTTAAATCACCCCTTGATGATGAGTTTCGTCTGAAATGTATTTTGATCAAAGACATTTAATAGATAGATGCCTGAAGGTAGATCTTTCAAAGAAATTCGCGTATTGCCTTCTGAGTTTATTTTCCCGGATTTGATTTCCTGCCCATTCATGGATCGAATGACAAAGTCTAGGGACCCTATTTCCTGGTTGATGACCTTGATGTAGATTTCATCTGCCGTAGGGTTCGGATGAACAGTGATGATATCAATTAGTTTTTGTTCGCTATATACACCGGTTCCCATGTCTTCAAAGGCATCCATGGTGGTGTTGGTTTGGATAGAGGCATTGAAATCAAAATAAATGAATGCAGTGTTTTCTATGACAGCGGGCAATTGTAAATCGGGAAATGGCTTGATGGAATAACTAACAAACCCATGACTATTCATTTCATTTGCAGCACTGTCTGGAAGTTGAATATTGGCAAATTTAAATTCAAGTGTTCGGTCTGATTTCAATAATACTTCATAGGGATGACTGGCGCCAAGAATTTCCAAAGTGTTTAAGTCAAGGTCCTCATCAAGGGTGTCGCGAATAGTTATATTGTATGCTGTATCATTCCCGGTATTTTGAAATCGAATGGTGTAAAGAAGTGGATTGTCTAAAATGGAATTTTCTTGCCCGAAGGAATTAATAGTTCTGCTGATTTTGTCATTTGGATCATAACTGCACCTGATGATTTGCGCAGTGGTAAAACTATCTACACGTTGGTGTGTATCATTAACTATTAAATCCAGATATCCTGAGAAAAGTAAGGCTGAATCAACTGAATTTGGAACGAACAATTCCATTTTAATCATTCGTGATTCATAGGGCAATAAATCAGCAAATGACCATCTGATGGTATCGTCGGAAAGGGAAGTTGGCGCCGGAACAATCGTACCCAATTCAATTTAAGGGTCTTTTATAAATGTGATTTCTCCTGTGGATGAAGCGGTGCCGGAATTTTTAAAATTTAACCAGTACGTACTCCATTGATGGCATCTTGGATAGCCTTCTACAAAGGTTAATTGCAGATCAATAATTTCTTGTTTTGGAACAAGATTAAAATCTAAATAAAAAATTGAATCTTGCTCAACGGATACATCATATGTGGCAGGCGAATTGTCTATTTGCCAATTAGCATAAGGGAGATATTCAAGCGTATGATCGCCGGTTGATCCTGTCAGCGTGTAGCTTCCTGAGAAATCAGAAAAAGCAATTGTATTAGCTGGTTTCAATAAGACGCGTTGATTTCCTATCGGTGTGTCCTCACCATCCATGATGCCGTTCTGATTGAGATCTCGATAGATCAGGCCGTTCAGTGTAGGTCTTTCTTTGCCATTGATGCCTTGGATGTGATCTTCATTGAACACTAGTAAGCCGCCGTTAGATTGTGTCAACCAAAAATTATTGAATTGGTCAATAACAAATGCATATTTCCTCTCGGGGATAATTGGAGAGTTCGTTCTATCGTAACAATGCCAGGTTTCGTTTACATATTTACATAATCCTGCATCGCTATTTATCCATGGGATACCATTCGTGTCCCACTGAGGAGTAGTCCCTGCTTTGCCAGGTAGGTAGGCAACTTCACGCCATTCAAGCCCATCATAGATATATTGTTCGCTCCCAATTGGAGAAGAAAAAAAATCTGAGACCCAGATGTCACCATCAGGTCCAATGGAAATCACAAAACCAAACTCACCGCCTTCCCAAAGAGGAAAGGTTGTCCAGGTGCTATCTGCTTCAAGCCTGTGAAGCCTTGCGCCAACAGCATATATCTGGCCGGATGAATCAGTAGTTATATAGAGAATCCAATCTTTATATATGTGCCCAGGCGAATCTTCATAAGTAGGCCCATCAATATGTGAGATATGACCATGGTCAACAATAAAAAGTCCCTTAGTATTTTCATATGCCAGGAATCGTCCATTAGGATCTACATGGTAAGCATCGGAATGAGTCAACGTGTCTCCGCTAGCACTTATCAATAGAATTTTGTTAAAGGCGACTCCATCAAATAAATATATCCAACGATCTAAAGGAGTGCCCCATATTCCACCCATCTGATTAGAGCCTGAGGGACTGCCATAATAGAAATCTATATTCGCATTAATTGCAGTCCATGTTTCGCCATCAAACTTGACAAGGTTGCTTCCAGAGCTTAACCATTTGTTATTAAGTTCATCCAAAATTAGGCTGTATACGACATTTGATGGGATATTCGAATTGGCTAAATTTATCTGATGTGCAATTACCCCATCAATATGATAAAGTGAATTGGTATATTCCATGGCGGAGGTGTGATGAAA
>JBBKXT010000278.1:0-18579 GCA_037969625.1 Saprospiraceae bacterium | reverse complement strand
AGTATAACGATATGTCCAAACCACAGTACCATTGCAGGTCACTGGATCAGGTGTCTCTTCAGATCCAACAAGCATCGGAATAACCGTTCGGCTACAAGCATCTGTAATATTTGCAGGTGCCCCTGGATCCACGGCGTCATCAGGACAGGATACTGTTTCCGTTGTACTTGTAGGCGCTGTTAGCCCTCCGGAATAAGTGACTGTATAAGTCTTCGTCCAGTCAACGGTAGTCACACCATCACATGCCGTATATCGGTATGTCCAGACTACTGTACCATTGCAAGTGACCGGGTCAGGTGTCTCTTGAGATCCAATAAGTCCCGCACTAACTGATCTTCCACAAGCATCCGCAATAGGTGCAGGAGCTCCCGGGTCAACAGCGTCGACAGGGCATGAAACAATCTCCATTGTATTGATTGGAGCTGTCAACCCGCCTGAGTAATCCACCGTATAAGTGTATGACCATGGATAAGTTTCACTGGCACAATCCGTATACGTAAAATTATAGGTTCTTGTTCCTTCGCATACAAGTGGGTCCGGCGTATTAACCGTATTACTTAATAGTGCAGTAACTGTATTTCCACAATAATCGAGCACCAATGGCGGCACCGGCAAAACCGCATCGTCCGGACAACTCACTGTAGAAGATCCATTCGGCGGAATAACCGGTAGTGTTTTACTGAGGTATGTCGTTGTGTAAGTTGGATATTCTGTGTATTGACCACCTCCCGTAAGATCAACACTTGCAGACAAATCAGTTATGACATCTTCTACGACGCCAACGACATCACCTGCTGAAAGATCAAAACAAACTTTATGAATTATGATTGGTGTTCCTGCTATTACAGGTACCATGCCTGAATTTCCAGAACTATTAAATAGCACTGAATCAATTGCAGCACAACCATCAATCTCAAAACTATTGTCCGTCATGACACATGACATATTAGAGCTAATAGGTGTCATGCCTGCAGGAAAACCACCAAGACAATTTGAAATAAATCCAGTGGTGTATGTCGTCAGATCACCTGTAACACCTGGTGTATATTCCAAACCGAAACAAATAATATCTGCGCAACAATCTGTGGAAGCTCCACAAGATCCATGTGCTACATCATCCGGTACCCATTGCATCGAAGATGGTAGGGAGGAAATAACATTGACATTTATTGTACCGGTAGAGATACAACCATTCGAATTGGTTACTGTAACATTAAGTGTCAAAATCCCAGGAGATCCTGCTGTGTAAAGAATAGAAGATGTACCTGAACCACTTGTAATAGTTCCGTTGGTAATCGTCCATACATAGGTAGCACCACCACCGGCATCCGGTATCGTTGCAGGATTATTTGGTGTGAGTTCTACCACCGATGGCGGTGTCGTTATGACCGCAGACGGCAGTGGGTTAACCACTACAACGTGAGAAGTCGTCGTCACGCATGATCCATAGGTAACTTCTACATGAAGGGTAAGCTGTGTTCCTGTTCCCGCATCATATGTAATCGCCTCAGTATTGGTGGCACTTGTTATAGTACCACCATCAATGGTCCATGCATAAGCAGCTGCTCCAGCGGGCACACTTGCAAGGTGGCCGGTTGTATTGTAACACACTTCATCATCAGCTGTAATGATTGGTGTAGTTATAGAGGTTGTCTTTAGGTGATCCCAATAGATATCATACGTGACTCCGGCATTTGTATTATGACCTTGTAAGATCACATTTGCCAATTCCACAGAAGCATCAGGAGCACTAGTTGTTGTTGTAAACTGCAGATCACCTTGTGCTGATATAATTGTATATAGAAACTCTCCGGAGGCAAGCAGTTGAATCCTTAAAGTCACCCAATTATTATAAACAAATCCTGCGGGCAGTCCAAGGTCAATCCATCCACCTGCGCCACCACTCTCCCAAACTCTGAATCTAGGCGTATTGACATCGCTTGAAAACTCAATAATTGGATAAGCCGATATCACATTACCCGCATCCTCTGCTGTTCCCCACAATCCTGCCATACGACGGTTTGTGGTCGCCCAACTTGCAGGAACATAAAGGTCTGCTTGAATGGCTTGTGTGCCACCTAATAGATTGTACTTCCTTCCTTGTGTATCATAGAACGCACCTGAAAAAGCAGGTGGCCTGTTTGAGGCACCATCTGACGCATCAATCGTTACATGAAGTGTATTAGGCGTTGCATCCGGTGCTGTGGCCTGACTGACAAATCCAAAAGGATTATATCTATCCTTATACCATAGATCAAAGCCATTTGTATCGCTGAGATTCAAGCCTGTATCAAAGTCATTGGTATACCCGCAAGGATCTTCTGTGACCGTCAACACCACAGGTGCACTTGTCATACAACCTGCAGGAGAAGTGGCCAGGATGTAGTAAGTACCTGCCAAGGTCACCGCAGTCGGAGTTGCCACTGGTATAGTTAACGCAATATCTTCGAAATATGTAAATGTTGTTCCTCCCGGCAAAGTAGAACCTAAAGTAACAGCTCCTGCAGTGAGATCAAATGAGGCTGGTGCATACTGGGAAGCAGGATCAGTGATCAGGAGAATCATTGGATCTACTGTAACTGTTGCTACAGCGTCATCCGAACATCCGGCAAAAGTAACTGTAACATAATAATTGGTCGTGGTGGTTGGATTCACCATGATCGTAGGTGTCGTTTCACTGCCACCCCAGAGGTATGAAAGCGCTCCGGGTGTAGTCGCATCAAGTGTCACCGGATCACCGGCACATATCGTCCCATCATCGTTTGTTCCGGCACTTGTCTCAATATATAAAACGGTCACAACAGGTGAGGAAAGGGGTAATCCTGATCCACCAAAAGCAGTAGGAATATCCCCAAGCCATGGGCACCAAGTAACATTTGTGCTCACATTTGCTCCTGATCCAGGGCCAACTGGTCCCGGGCCAGTGGCATCATCCCAATAACATAAGGTAGCATCTACTGAAATTGAACTTAAATTATTAACTCCATAAGAGGATCCGGCAAACCAGTTATTAGGTGTAGCAACTACGCCACCTGCATCCACCGCGACTTCGATATCTGTACCATTCGGCAAGGCATCGAAGAACTTATTTGTATTTGCATTGCCATTTCCACCGTTGATAAATCTTACACCGATACCATTATCATAAATATGATTATTTGTGATCGTTGCATTACCGGCATTGACATCGATACCTATCGCAAAACCATGGATAGAGGCATCATTGTTTTGAACGATTGCAGTAGCATCCGGTCCGGAAACTAAAATGCCTTGGTCCGTTTGACCCGCACTATAAATTTCGCAATCGTTATCAATAGTTAGTGTGATGGTTGCATTATTTGAATTAAGTGGATTGTCTTTTACCCACACAGCGGTATCACAAGAATGTACTGTGACACCGCTCATGATAACACTGGCACTACCGGCATTGGTATTGTATCCGTCATAGTTATTTGCTCGAGCACCAACCCGACAGCCAGAGACTGTACCACCTTGTACTGTGATGGTATTGGAGGTTGTGTTATTCCAGAAGTCAATACCTACCTGATGGCCCGTAATGGTATTGTTTTGAATGATCGCACTTGCATTACCGCTGATCGTTCCCAATGAAAGTCCCCATGAATTGATGGACAATGGAATGGCAGCAAGTGTATTGTTTGCAATCGTGAATGGCGATGATGTATTGTACATCACATTATAGAAAATACCACTTCTATAGGAGTTGATCTCATTGTCACTAATACTTGCGGCAGCACCGGTATTGGGTTTTGTAAAATTACCGGTTTGTACACCTATTCGAACATTTGTCATCACGTTATTGATGACCTGTGTATAAGCATTGTAATGGACAATAACTCCGAGACCAAAACCTGATCCATCCACATTGTCAATAAGGTTATTGCTAATCACATTGTCTGTTGAGATCGGGAGTGATAATGGATAACTCGCCAGTTCGATTCCAGAGTAAGAAACGTTCTTGACGATATTATTTGAAATAGTCAAACTACCTGCTCCTTCATACATCGCGACTGCTGAAACAGCATCAATGTTTGCTCCATTGATATTCATTGTTGAAGTTAAATTTGGATTGTCACCATCGAAAGTAAATCCGTCAACAGAAGATCCAGTGGTGGCTGCTCCTAAATACAAGATGGAGCCACCTGTCAGATAATTTGGATCTGAAGTAAAAGGAATGATGATTGATTCCTGATTCGGTACGCTTGTATTTGGATCAAACCCATAATTATTTCCACGCAGATCGAGTTCTTTGTTCATGTAGATATCTTCAATGTAGGTACCTGGTCCAACCTCGATCACATGACCATCCAACGTCTGAGGATCATCGATTGCGGCTTGTATAGTACAGAAGGTTTCCGTAGTATTTGTATTCGTTACTATGTTGCCTGATGCACATTCGCACATACCTGATGGCTGAAAACCAACACTGCCACTTGCATCTCCACCGGAATCCAGAATAGTTGAAAGTATGGTACTACCACTTCCCGCATCTGCGAATGTGGCCAAAATCACTGGAAGCGATGTACTACCATGCCAGTTACAAACTACATTGACATTGTCATCTGTTCTGCGAATCAATGCTTTATTTGCAAATGCATAGGACAAATCATTCCCTTCAAGTGTGACATTGGATGGTCCAATATTTACTTTTCCTGACTCTCCAAATCGAATACCATTTTGTGGTCCTGTGATCAGGTTATTTTTAACGATCACAAGATCAAGAGATGCCGGATTTCCGTCGTAAGAAGGAGCATCATCACGCGCCTTAATGGCTATTGCAGATGGATGTTCCGGATCACCGGCTGTACCGACCGCACCTGAATTAGTTATATCACAATTCTGGATAGTGATATTGGTATAATCATCATGCTTCAGGTTAATATCAATACCATTGTTATGACCATAAGTAGGATCTGTTCCATTATTATCCATGGTCAGATTTTCCAAAACGGCATTTCTCAATTTTTCAATATATAATCCTTTTTGGAAGTTATCGCTGATGGTACTGTTTTGAAATGTAATGTTATCAAACAAAGAAGGGGTCGCATTTTGAGCGATAAAGGCTCCTTGTGTGTTTCCATTGATCGTACATCCATTTACTAAAAGTCCATCTACCCCACTAGCTGTTCCAGCTCGAATACCAATCGTTGGTGTTACCGGTGATGTGCGAAGTATCGTTGTATTTAAAATTTCTACACTTGTTGATAAGGCTCCGGTAAAATTGACGCCAAATCTGCAATAATCTACCAAACCGAGATTATTGAGTGTTGGATTCACCACGCCACTTATTTGAATGGCATCCTGATAGTCCGTCACATAGAGGTTTTGTATCGTGACATTGGCTGCATTTATATTAAATGCTAAACCGGTGCATGATACGGAAGGCATCAACACGGTATTCGTGGCAGGATTGCTACCATTGCCTGCTCCGGTGATCGTCAGTTCTTTAGTCACATTCACATTTTCATTGTAGATACCTGCACTAACCATCAGGGTATGACCAACGTCGGTATCTGCATCATCAATGGCAGCCTGTATCGTACAGAATGTTTCGAGGGTGGTGGTGTTTAATACTGCCGTGCATATCGTAAGAACGACATCGTTTCCATCACCACCACTATAATCAATTGTAAAAGAATATCCGCCTAAGACAAAACCTGTTCCCTGTGCAAACATGCCTGTCACGGGATCTGCCAGATCATTGTCGATGATCGTTATTTGATCTCCATTGGCCGGTGTATATCCTAAAGTTGCGTTGAGGTTAGCACCACCGAGAGATACTGTGCCGTTTACGATAAATTGATCGTGTGTAGTACATGGTGTAATACCGTTGACTTCCATATCGAGTTGATCGCCTCCTGTCAGGACTAAATTGCCACCAAGCGTAACACAACCCGGACTTGCGCCCGGTATCACTGTAACTTCTTTGGTAGATGCATCCAATCCGGTAGAATAAATTCCTGTTTCGATATGGATCGCATCACCTGAGGCGGCCGCGGCTGCTATCGCATTGGTGATGAGTTCATCAGAAAGACCCGTAGCTGGTGTTGATACATAAAGATTGCTTCCATCGAAACGAATGAGTCCTGAAGCAGGATTATCTAATGCGTCATACATGAGGTCAGCTCTACGGTAATGATCGGCTACGTCAAAAGTCTCCCCTGTCAGATCTAAACCATTTGCGCTCAGATTTTCAACATAGTAACCATCTCCGGCCCATTGGTTGGTTCCACCGGTGGTGACCACACTACCTGCCAGGATCTGAACGTCAATTTTATTATCCGCCGATGCATCAAATATATTTCCAGTCACAAGAGCTTTACCATTGGACTGTACGAGCATTCCGATATCACTATTGGTTACGGTGTTGTTAGTCATCTGTACCGACATATGCGCTGCAAAGTTTTGACCTGCAAGCCACTGGAATCCAATATTGGCACCTATCGTAGAATTACCTGTATAGGCTACAGTTGATGCAGCACCCGAATGAGAGGTCACGCGGAAGGCTCTTTGAAGGTTGACCAGAGGATCATTACCCCCATCCAGGTTATTAAACTGGTTGTTACTTACTGTAATATTGCTAGTATGGCCATGACTATTTTCCCATATTCCGAGGATCACCTGTGGAGTACCTGATTGGGCATATAGCACATTTGTAATATTGCCTGTGATGAGTAAGTTTTCGTAAACACTTCCTCCACTTGTATTGGACTGCATACAGACGGTAGAAGAATAATTAGCACCATTGCTTACTCCATCGCCCGGTACATTAAACACGTTGTTTGAGATCGTTTGATTGGCACCAAAAGAATAATGGATACCAATATTCTGATTGACATCTGCAGGTGCATCAATGGCATTTAAGTCGGTTGCAATATCAAATCTGTTGTTGGTGATGGTTGTGCCATCATAAGCATCTGTTCCGCCAGTACCATTAAACATACCAATACTCAAATCGAAATCGAGGAACTCCATATTGGAAATGGTCCAATTTTGATTATCTCCTGAGCCATCGAAGTAGAATACCCCTTCAAGATTTATTGCTGCTAAATCACCAGGACCTTGAAGTGAAGCCGTACCCAGTCCCAAAGGAGCGGTAAAGGTTACACCATTGATATTAGGCTGCACATACAATGAATAATCATCGTTGGTTGCGTTAGTATCATCATTACCTAAAGCCCATGAGGCAGCGGCATTGGCTTCAGTCCAATCAAAAGAACCATTGAGGTTAACTGACCAGTTGTCAGCTATCAACCCAATGGCATTCCGTACACGAGTATAATCGTTGTTGATAGCGGTTGCTGCAGCGATATCTGTCACATAAGCATTGAGTGCTTTAACCGTGACAAATCCGAGTGTGTTGTTGTCTATTTTATGATTGATTTTGTCTTCGATCGTGAACAACTGTACAAAACTTGCGGTCATGCCGGTCTGGCCATCAAAACTTGTAGATGTACCATCAAGATCACCTGCATTGCTGATGAGGTCTATGTACTGACCGGTTGTTCCAGTGAAGGAGAGATCATTTAATGAACTTCCCACAATTGAAGCACTTGCATTCTCAACGACAAGCCCGGTAGTACCACCAGATATGGTGACACCTGCGCCTATGGTGAGTTGCACATTTGCATTTGTGCTTACTGGATTGTCATGCAATCTGATACCTGTACCTGAAGCAATCGGTGAGATACTTAGGCCACTTACTGTTGCATGAGCTCCATCACCAGCATTTGAATTATATCCTTCATAATTATTAACAAACAAGCCGATTCCGACATTGGATACTGAACCTCCGGAAATAATTGTCGGGTTGGTATTTTTTACATTCCAAACTTCATAACCTTCAGATGGATTACTTATGCCCGCACCGTTAATTATATTGTCTTGCGAGGTAGACGGCACTGACAAGGAGGCGAGTAAAATGCCATCCCAGACTGTTTCACTGGCATGATTCAATGCTGTAATCACATTATCTGCCAACGTGTAAGGGGATGCTGAGCTATAGGCCAGATTATGGAAGATACCGCGTCGTCGAGTCTGAATCGTATTTCCGGAAATATTCTGATAGGTGCTGCTACCCGGATTTGCCTGATAGAAATTTCCTGTCTGAATACCAACGCGAACATTATTCATGCAGTTGTCAGTCACGGCGGCATATTGATTGTTATAGAGGAGTACTCCCCCACCCCAGTAATCAATTCCTGATCCGGCATCATAGGTACCCATATCCTGGAACTTGTTATTGGAAATAGTATGTCCGGTAGAAGGTACGCCGGCAGGATAATCATATAGTGTCACTCCGAAGTAGGAGAGATTTTGAATTATGTTATTTGTAACGGTGAGATTATTGATTCCTGTCTCGTAAACTGTGATCGCTTCTGCGGCATCGATATCTGCACCATTGGTGCTTGAAAATCCAGACGCTATCAGTGTATTGTCACCATCAATGGTGAATCCGGAGATCGTCACATTAGAGGCGGCGACATGGAATATTTCGCCGGTGGAAATGGCAGAGGTCGCCGGAACTATGATCGCCTCTCCTACACGACCACCTGTGCAAGGATCGATTGCACTATTAGGACCAAGAATAGATACCGATTCATCTACAATAATATTTTCAGCATAGGTACCTGCACATACTTCAATTACATCTGTAGGATCCGCATCATCTATTGCATCCTGGATAGTTGCATAACTAGTCGATTGGTTTGTGTTGGATACCGGATGATATTCAACTGTAGCGATGGCTGTACCTGTCGTACCATTGTCATCCGTAACTGTAATAGTATATGTATTTGCTGGCAGGCCTGTGATTGTGTAAGGACTTGTAATGCCATTCACTGGTCCACCACCGGTCCATGCAATATCAAAGGGTGCTACCCCACCACTAAAGGTGACGTCTATTGAACCGGTCGTTTGTCCGCAGAGAACATGATCAGGTGTAGCATCTGTAATCTCCACCGGTATTCCTGAGCACGCTCCGGCTACAGGCTGAAATCCTGGAGTACCAGGGGCATCATCTGTACCATCCACGAGATAAGAAATGTAATCGAAGTTGGCTGAGGCTGGTCCAAGAATATTGGGTTGTCCTCCGGGAGGCACTGCGCTTCCGCCATAAGCCACTGGAATAAGTAATGCATAACCTGGTTCAGCACTATTGGCTGTTGATACCCATGGAGTAACAGTTCCATACCAGTTGCACTCAAAGTTTTTCATATTGGTTGTTCCCGGTAACGGCAGACTGCCTCCGGTTTGCCTGTCCACGATATCACCATACCAATTGTCATACATCGTATTGTTTGTAAACTGACCATTGAGTGCTTGTTGTAGTGGTACATTAGTGCCACTACTGGCATCTAAAAACAATACACCCACCGTGCGATTATCAAACACCTCATTTTCATTAAATAAGGTATTGTCTGTTTGGTTTCTGAAGATAAGACCGGTGTGATTAAAGGTTATGATATTGTTGTGGATGTTGTTGTCATCGCTATTGTTGACATCAATTCCTGTTCTGTTACCTGTAATTTTATTATTGCGAATTTCTGCATCTACTGTTTGTCCTTGAATGGCAATTCCCGGACTATTGAGGTTTGGGTCATTCCAATCAGTAGTGTTGTTGCCAACGCGTGTGATTGTAAAACCATCGATTAAAACTCCGCTTGCTGAGACCTTGATCGTTGAACTTGACCCACCAATAGGTCCGCTGATTGTTGACACATCAATACCTGCGCCTTGAAGGGTCAATGATTTATTGACTGTAACATCTTCATTGTAAGTACCTGCAGCCGCTGAAATTGTATGGCCGGCAAGTGTATTCGCATCATCTATCGCACTTTGAATACTGCAGAATGTTTCAAGGGTAGTTGTGTTCGTTACGAGTCCACCACCAACAAGTATATTTCTTGTATCAACTCCATTCGAAGAATAGGTATTTGGTGAAACAATATTTCCGCAAGTCATTGGTGAATTACCTCGGCCGAAATAATTATCGGCCAGATTATTCTGATTACCATCACCCGGATAAGGCAAATGTCCTGCTTGTTGTTGCAGCCCAATATCATTTCCGGAAACAGTATTTCCCGTTACCGTGTGATTTGTTCCTTCAATGACTATCCCAAAGCCTTCACTACTTGATGCTCCATTATCTTGTTCATATCCGGCAACCATATTGTTCACCACTTGAACACCTGTCGGAACATCTACATTTGATCCGGTGATTCCCCGCCGAAAAACAGCGATCCCTGCGATATCTCTGACTTCTGATGGACGCTGACCGACGAATGATGAATTCTGTTTTACATCATTGTTACTCACTATGATATTGGTTCCATCACCATTTGGATTTTTTATTTCAATTCCAAATCGACCATTATCGATCACATCGTTATTATCTACCAGATTAGAGCCAGTTGTCCCATCCATTCCCACGATACCAATGCCATTGTCCCAATTGTCGTGAACATTGTTATTTGAAATATTAACTGCGGATGAACTTCCATCCTGAAGTTCTATACCACAACAGTTATTGTTGTATACCTCACAGTTAGTAATCGTGATATTTGATTTATGGCCATTCCAGATAACGATTCCTCTGGCTGCCCCATTGACGTTTGTATGACCATGGGCATCAACATTATCTAACAATACATTATCGATTGGACCATTAGCATAAAATCCACTTCCACCAATATTATCTGCTAGGTCAACATTGATTATTGTAAGATTGTTATTTCCACCAACGCCATAGATTCCTGCACTTGCATTAGGATTGGTGCCGGCATAATCCCTGACTGAAATATCTTTGATAGTCAAGTTGGTGATCCCTGAATTAATTGTAATTCCGTTTCCGGTCCCAGCTAATCCAGTACCATCTAAAATAGAAATACCTACGCCGGCGCCGTCAAGTGTGAGTGCTTTATCTACCGTCACGCGCTCATTGTATGTCCCGGCACATATTTCAATCACATCTCCACCTGCGGCTGCATTAATCGCATCCTGAATCGTCGCGTGATAAGTTGGACCAGTCGTATTGGTTACCGGTAGATAATTAATGGTCGCCATATCTGTTGCTGTTGATCCATTATTATCCGTTACAGTGATTGTAAAAACTCCTGCGGCAAGTCCGGTGATATTGTGTGGACTTGTAACACCAAGATCAGATCCAGATGAAGGGCCGGACCATGCAACATCAAAAGGTGCACTACCGCCAATAAAGGTTACTAAAATGGAACCACTAACTCCGCAGATTTCATCTGTTGGTGCGGATGAGGAAATGACTACCGGTGCACCATCACAGCCACCTGTTGGCTGAAAACCTCGACCCGCACCATCGGCGCCTGATGTTAACCAAGAAACGTAATCTATATTGCCATCCAACAGAGCTATAATACCAGCATCTGTAGCTGTACCATACCAGTTACATTCTGCATTCACCGTTGGTGTCATTGTATTCTTTATGGCAAAGGCCATACTTGTAAAACTATTATTATTGATCAACACACTGGCTGCTCCATCGTTTTGTTCAATCATCACACCAAGGGCATCTGTATTCCCTTTTGTGTCTGTCAGGTTGCTGACTTTATTATTCAGGACTTGTGCTCCCGGAGTTTCTCCTTCAAGACCGATACCATGTGACCAGTGGCCTGCGAGGGCATCAATTTCATTATTTTGCACCAATGGGTTATCTGCTTTTCCTGCGAAGGATCCATTTGCTCCAACATTGATTAATACCCCATAAGCACCTTTACCACCATCCGCAAAAAGATCTGTACATGCCGTGATATTGTCAATGAGGTTATTTGTTACTATCAGGTTTGTAATATCATATGCTGCGGTTGAAAAACCTACACCGATGCCCGCGCCACTTCCGTTGTTTGCTTTGGCTGGTCCTCCTGTTAAAGATATATCCTCGCCTCCGCGGACATTATTGATACAGTTATTGTCTAACAATACATCATCCATATTCGCTGCGCTTCCCATGGAAACAGCTATTCCATAACTGGCATTTGATCCTGCTGTGTTGTTTCCTATATCTGTTATAATATTATACACAACATCTAAATTATTTCTACCCTGTGTGTATACTCCATAGGATCCACCCGGATTGCTAATTGTAAAACCATTAATGGTCACCCCATCCGCATTGACTGAAATGGCTGAACTACCGCTGCTGCTACTTGTGGTGATAATGGATTCTGCTCCGCGACCGGAAGCGCAATCAACTCCAGTGTTAGCTCCGTTTAGTGTAATTGATTTATTTACAATTACCTGCTCGTTATACGTACCTGCATCAGCCGTGATACTATGTCCATTTAAGGTGGCAGGATCATCAATAGCTGCCTGAATAGTTGTGTAATATGTATTGATGTCGACATTGTGGACAGGTCCAACACAACTAACAAAGGTGATATCAGTACTATAAGAATTAAGGTTTATGTCGCCTGATCCCGCAGCATAAAGTCTTGACTGTATTGTACTATAATCTATTGTTCCATGCCAGTTGCATGTCAAATCAATATTTGATTGACCTGTATTGATTACTGAAAACTTACCACTTACAATAGCAGATAGGTCATTGTTTAAAAGAACTGCATTGGATGGGCCTGCTACAGACTCAAAAGCAAGCATGTGATTGGGAACAGAAACTGAATTATTTGTAAAAGTAAATCCATCAAGAGTTGCGGGGTTCGAGTCATAAGAAGGGCCGTCATCCCTTACACTTACACTAATAGCAGGCCTGCCTCCAGGATAGGAGGATGTGCCAGTAAATCCACTATTTGTAATTGTGGAATTTATGATTGCGATATTTTCAAAATCGTCATATTTTAAATTCAGGTCGATGCCGGAATTTGAACCGTAGGCTACATCTGTTCCACAATTATTTACGGTGATGCCATCAAATGTGGCATCGGATAGTTTTTCTATATAAACCCCCTTTCTTAAGTTATTCTCGAAAGTGGTATTTGTAATGGACACATTAATAAAAGCATCTATTCCGGCAGAAGAATTGGCTACGGACAGGCCTTCATTATTGTTTTTTATAACGGAATTATTTATATCCAAACCATCAATACTTGCAGCAACACCCATTTTGAAACCAGTGCTACTTGACGACAATTCAGATCCACTTAGAATCACATTGGATATATTACCAGATGTGAAATTGACACCATAACTTGAATTGCCGGTGACCAAAAGATCCTGTAGTGTGATATTAGATTGATTGGTAGCAAATCTTATTCCTTCTACGTAATTCTGAATCTTCAGATCTTTTATTATTACATTACTTGCTGCAATAGTCATACCGTAGCCAGCCAGGCTTCCATTGAGAATGGAGAGAGCAATACCTGCACCATTGAAGGTCAGTTCCTTTGTGACGTTGACCTGCTCTGGATATGTCCCCGCATCCACCCAAATCTTATCACCAGCACTTGCAACAGAAATCGCATGTCCTATGGTCGCAAAAGGTGCGGCAACAGTTCCTGGGTTTGCATTATTCCCTACTGCAGTTGCATAAATATCACCCGTTAGCGAGCCATCATTGACATAATATTCGATTGCCAAACCATTGCAGGAACCAGACACCGGCTGAAAGCCTTTTGTACTCATCTGGTCATCAGTTCCATCCGTCAGAAATGGCGAATAGGATACGGGACCTGACACTTTTGTTACAACAATTGCCGGATTAGCATCACCATACCAGTTACAAGTAGCATCTACAGTAGCCGCCATGGTATTGAAGATTCCCAGAACCATATTGGTCAAACTGTTGTCATGTATTTCTACTGTAGCTGCACCTGCATTGCTTTCCAGCTTCACACCATTTGCATCATTAGTGCCTATATGGCCTGTCAGATCATCGATTTTATTATTCAACACCATCGCGCCGGGCGTTTCACCTTCCAATCCTACACCATGTGCCCAAAGCCCCTCTAGATCAGTGATTTCATTATTCTGAACAAGAGGATTTACCGCCTTACCAGCATGAGATCCACTAGCACCAACATTGATAAGGACACCATAAGCACCTCTACCACCGCTACCGTATCCAGCAGTCTTGGCAGTGATGTTACTTATTAGATTGTTCGTTATGATCACCCCTGCGATATCAAAATCCGCAAATGTTGGGACCATGCCAATACCAACCCCACTTCCAGGACTTGTATTACCCACATCCTGCCCACCACGGATATTATTTATACAGTTATTGGATATAATGATAGTCGCGATATTTGCGGCATTAACTGCGATACCTATTCCATACGATGAGCCTTGCCCGTTGACATTGTCACCGATATCTGTGATTATATTGTATTGGATGTCGGTATTATTCATACCACTGGCGGAGATACCATATGTCCCGAGCGTATTAGTAATTGTGAATCCATTGACATAAACACCATCTGCTCCAACCACTATGGCAGAAGAACCAGATCCGGCATTGCTGGCAATAATACTTTCTGCTCCCCGACCGCTGCTGCAGTCAATATTATAATTGGCGCCTCTCAAAGAAAGTGCCTGTGTAATATTCACGTTTTCATTGAAGGTTCCTGCATCCACCCAAATCTTATCACCAGCACTTGCAACAGTAATCGCATGTCCTATGGTCGCAAAAGGTGCAACAACAGTTCCTGGGTTTGCATCATTACCTACTGCTGAGGTGTAAACGTCACCTGTTTGGTCATTATCATTTACATAAAAATCTGCTTGCGCTTGTACCTCAAGCTGCAAGCCCACAAATAACAAGGATGCAAAAAGCATATTTATTGTCATACGAGTCTGACGCATCGAATAAAAAATACGATTGCCGGAAATAATGCAATTAGGTTTTGTTTCTGCGGCGGAAATTCCGCATGGATGTAGTTGGTTTTTCATACAAATGAATTATTGGGTGATTGAGTAATAAAACAATGATTTGATTGAATGATTATAGAATGAATAATTTTGTTACGATATGTTATATATGCCAGTGAGTTTTATGCACAAAACTTTACAGAAAATCCTGTTTTTTACACTATTTACAATTTTGTACATGGCTACGCCAAGGCAAGTTGTTTACACTTTCCTGCCAATAAAAATTAGCTGCAATTTAGGTGGTGTTATGAGCGGTTTCTTCGGATATTTTGGTTTTTTAAAGTTTTATTTATTCAAGTTTTTTTTCATTTCACCGTTGCTAGCCTGGAAATGATCCTTTATATATTATGATTATTCTAAGACTACTACTTTCTGTACATGACGATATTCGCCTGAGGTTACAATAAGCATATAAACACCGGCGGTTATATTTTCCAATAATATTTCATAATGATTGATGTCGCTTGCAAAATCTTCAGCGAAAACTTTTCTTCCTGACAAATCAACCAATTCAATCTTTCCTTTTTGTTCTACGCTATTTAAATGCACATTGAGCAATCCCTGTGCAGGATTAGGCCATGCCTCGACTAAAATTTCAGACGCATGGAATGAGACCACACGAATGGGAGAATATTGGAATCGATCATCGATATCCACTTGCTTTAATCGGTAATAATTTCTTCCTGATTTAGCTTGTTCGTCTATAAAAGAGTAGGAATTTATATTCGCAGAAACTGCCTTTGACTGAACATAACCAATCGTTTTGAAGATATCATCTGATCCTTGAGAGCGCTGAATTTCAAAATGAGATGTATTAAATTCATCTGATGTCTGCCATTCTAAAAGGCTCGCTAAACCATTTTGTGCCCTAGCCTGAAATCTCAGCCAACGCAAAGGAAGAATCGCACAGATGACCATGCTGTCGATGGATTCTACAGGATAATTAGAAACTTCATCCGTTTCGAAACCTCCGCTACCAACAGAGTCAATACTTGCCGACAACCCTATGACATCATCTCTTGTAATAATCATCGTATTGTTCGAAGGGATGGTAAAACATATCTGATGGATGATCACAGAGACTCCTTTCGTAACTGAAATATTGCCGGAGTTTCCAGAGCTGTTAAAAAGTATCGAATCTACTTGTGAACAGAAATCCAGTGTCTGACTATTATTGTTCATCACACAGGACAAGTTACTAATCACCGGATTGCTTCCATTATCGCAATCCATGAAAAATCCCGTTGTGTAACTTGTTAAAACACCGGAATAAAGCGGGGTATACTCAAGCCCATAACAGACTACATTTTCATCGCAATCTGAGTTGCTTGTGCAAGGTCCAAATTGTTCGCCTTCCCTAAGAAGAATCCACTGCATGGTAGAAGGATCTGCGCAGGAAGTAATTATAATGGTGGTCTGATCAGTATCAGTACAGCCATTCATGTCTGTGTATGTATAAGTCAAGGTTTGTGTACCATAACTTGGATCGAAGAAATCACCTGTGACACCACTGCCCGTCCACGTACCACCGGCAGGCATTCCTATCAATGCAATGTCCGCTCCGTCTAAACAATCAGGCCCATAAGAGCCAGCAATGGCAACAGGAGCTGTAAAGACGGTTATGTCAAACGTACAAGTGTTACTGCATCCATTTACATCTGTGTAAGCATAGGTGATGGTATTCACTCCCGAATTGGCTAAGGCAGGATCAAAAACCCCTCCTGATACGCCTGATCCGGAATAGGTTCCGCCTAATGGGGATCCACCTGTCAATGTGTATGATGGTTCATTACTACACAACGAGGTATCATTTGGACAGTCCATCACGGGTAGTGGATGAATGGTTACTGTAAAGGTATACGCCTCGCTTTCACAACCGGTTGAGGAATTGATCAATGTAATTGATCCATTATAGATATCCGGTGCTGCACTTCCAGGAATGGTGAGTGCAATTGGACTCGAAGGCAGTAGATCATTATTAACATCAACAAAGCCTTCTCCTAGCGCTATAACATCCCAGGTGATATCATATTGGTTAGCACCTCCAATAAGGTTTGAATACGGCAAATCTGCCGTAGTGATACCAGCGCAAACTGATGGATCAGTTCCAAGGGTGGCAGATGGAATATCTTCTACTGAAACAGTTACATTATTAAAAAAAGCTGTTTGGTTGGCAGTTGTTGATCCTTGCCAATAAGCGGCCATCATGTCTAACGTGGTTCCTGTGTAGGTGTTATCTGTTGCAGTTCCTTGAGAAGTTAAAGATCCACTCAATGGATCTGCAAAAGCAGAACCCCCATCATTCCGAAGGAACAATTCCCAAACGCCCCCAAGGCATGGGTTAAACGTAACTTTTATACTGAGGTACTCGGTGCCAAAGTCTGACAGGCCGGAAGTATTGGAAGAAATTATATTTGTGAGTCCGGAATTACCTGCGATACCAGTTGTATATCGTACCAACCGAATTTGATCAGTTGAACCTCCTTGTCCTAAAACTATTGCATAACCATTTCCCGTACTATTTGTGGAAGCATCTTCACCAGCAAAAATAAATGCGACTCCATAATTTCCAGCATCAAATCCACTTGGATCTGTTCTGATCTGGCGCATATTAAAGGTCCAGGTCACCACCCCTCCATCACTTAAAATAGTATTGTAAGGCGCCGTAAAACTTGAGGCTGAAGTGGTCACCATGCCATAGCCTGAAACATTGCCTGAACCACTTATATCATTTGAAATCTCTAGTTGCACCGGCATGTCATTTCTTCGAGCACCCCAGTCAACACCAGACCGAAAGACATCCCATGCACTTCCACCTAAATTACCGGTTGAAGTCCAAGAGGGACTTGTAAGGTCAGAAAAATCGTCACTAAAGACAACCTGTCCGTAGGTTGGACAGCAGGTAAGAAGCAGTACAAATAGATGGACTATGAATATAGTTGGTTTCACTGGGATCGTTTTATCAATACAATTAAGCAAGGCTTCACTACTTAGAAAAAGGTTAAATCAACAACCAAGTATTTCAGAATATCAACAAGCTTGTTTGCTAAATAAAAAGTGAATATTAGCAAAAATATTTGTTGATCCTGATTGGCAATTTGACTAAGCAACTTCCAGACATTGTGCTAGCAATGATCGACTCGCTGTCATGATGATTCCTTCCAAAAAGAAAGTCAAGTTTTTCAAAAACTTGTATTCTTCAGCGGCTTTTCGCTGACTATAAAAAACTGAAACAATCTACCACCTTCCGTGCGTCCGGAGCGTATTTTAAAAGAAAGTCAGGTGGCGTTATTCAAACTTAAGACTAATGTTAAACCCTGATTGACACTCCTATAAAAAACGATATATGTTTCAGCAATTAAAAATTATACAGATCTAATGTAATTGTTTTCATCTTTTAAAAAAAACTTTGTATATATTTAAAAAAATGATACTCATAAATCCCTTATTTTCAAGTCCTTTTAATAGAAAACAAATCGCTGAAAACTTGTCTTTCCAATGATTTACAATAAACATAATAAAGGCCAAAAATCATTTTTGGCCTTTATTATGTTATCCCTACGGCACTTTTTATACCAACCTAGATGATGGCAGATCTAAGTATGCACCTCCGAAAAGGCCGTAATTAACAAGTTTTTACTACCCTAGTCATGTCATTTATTCATAATCAAACTCCCCCTTACTTCCACATTACCGGCTAGTTTG
>JBBKXT010000277.1:0-7596 GCA_037969625.1 Saprospiraceae bacterium | reverse complement strand
CTTATGCATCAGGAACGGCCACAAAATGAAGACTTCACTAGAAAAGTAACGAAAACCAGATGTCACCTTCGCAAAAACAGCTATGACAACCGAAGGAAAAACGTAATTTTAAGGAAATGCCACGACAACACAATTATGTACGACCTCCAAGGGAGCTATCTCAGACTATTGTAACTAAATAAAATGAAAGTATTACTTACAGGTTCAACCGGATATATAGGCAAGCGACTGCTCACTGCTCTTGTCGAATTAGATCATGAAGTCATTTGTTGCGTGAGAGATGTTAAAAGATTCAATCCGCCTAAATCTCTGAGAGGAAATATTTCTGTGCTTACATTAGATTTATTAGATGAAACATCATTAGAAAGTATACCCAAAGATATTGATGGTGCTTATTATTTGGTACACTCGATGTCATCATCCGGGGATTATCAATCTTTGGAGGAAACGTCAGCCATAAACTTTAGAAATGCACTCAATAAAACAAATGTAAAACATGTTGTTTATTTAGGGGGTATCATTAATGAAAAGGAACTCTCAAAGCATTTAAGTTCTAGAAAGAATGTGGAAATGGAACTAAGCAAAGGAGATTATAATTTCACCTCCTTAAGGGCAGGAATTATTATCGGGTCCGGAAGTGCTTCATTTGAAATCATAAGAGATTTGGTTGAAAAACTTCCATTGATGATTGCGCCAAAATGGCTCAATACCAAATGCCAACCCATCGGAATTTCTGATGTGATTGAGCTTCTTTCCAAATCATTGTTCCATCCGAAAACCTACAATCAAAATTTTGATATCGGTGGACCTGATATACTGTCCTACAAAAACATGCTTTTGGTTTATGCGAAAGTGCGAAATTTGAAACGTAAAATTTTCGTTGTTCCTATCATGACCCCTAAGCTTTCTTCGTACTGGCTATATTTTGTTACATCGACATCCTACACACTGGCCACATCTTTAGTGCATAGCATGAAAATAGAAGTGATTTGTCGTGATACTCGATTGAATACGATCCTTGGTGTAAGACCTTTAGGCTATACGGATTCATTAAAAAGAGCCTTTCACAAAATTGAAAACAACGAAATTGTTTCAAGCTGGAAAGATGCTTATTCCAGCAGCGGATTAAATTTTAACATTTCTGAATTTATCCAGGTCCCCACTTTTGGTTGTTTTATAGATAGCCGGACGAGGCTTATTGAAAATCATGAAGTATCGATTAATAAAATCTGGCGTATCGGCGGAAATACTGGATGGTATTATGGAAATTGGTTGTGGAGAATGAGAGGTTTTATAGATAAATTATTCGGAGGTGTTGGCCTTAGAAGAGGCCGAACCAATCCAACAACTATAAATGTAGGTGATTCAATAGACTTTTGGCGTGTATTATATGCCAATAAAGAAGAAGGGCGATTACTTCTATTTGCCGAAATGAAACTGCCCGGAGAAGCTTGGCTAGAATATAAGGTTGACCACGACAAACTTATGCAAACGGCCACCTTCAGGCCTTTGGGCCTATTTGGCAGGTTATATTGGTATGCCGTGTTTCCGTTTCATGGGCTTATTTTTAACGGAATGCTAAAACAAATAACTAATCACAACAAGACCCAGACTGCATGAAAATGCTGTTTAGCTTGACCTTAAGTAATCAATAACAAGTACAACCAATTTTATTCATTCAAAAAAAACCCATACAATGAAAAAGAAGTATTTTATCATTACAGGACTTGTTGCTTCATTTGCAATCGGATTTTATCTAAATACTGTTTTTGCAGAAGAACCTTTAAGCATCAACCCAAAAGTAATTGCCCAAGAGAAACAAAACAATTTCAAATTAGGCGCATTTTCGATCAGTCTCAGCGTAAAAGACCTAAAGACATCAAAAGAGTTTTACGAAAAGTTTGGGTTCAATGCTTTTGCAGGAAGCATGGAACAAAACTATCTCATCATGAAAAACGACAATGCCCTCATTGGCCTATTTCAAGGAATGTTTGAGGGCAATATTTTGACGTTTAATCCGGGTTGGGATGAGGATGCCAGTAACGTAGAAAGTTTTACGGACATCCGTGATATTCAAAAGCAATTAAAAACCAGCGGACTCACACTACTAAGCGAGGCCGACGAAAAAACCGAAGGACCTGCAAGCCTGATGATAACCGACCCAGACGGCAATTTAATCTTATTAGACCAACATCGTTAATCACTATCCAATATGAAAGCAGAAGGTAAAACAGTAAATGAAATTCTGACCAATCTTCCTCTAGACAGAGTAGAACCTTTTAATCAGTTACATGATGTCATCGTGAAAAATCTGCCGAAAGGATTTGAAGCAGCCATTAGTTATGGTGGCCTAGGTTATGTGGTGCCTCATTCACTTTATCCTGCGGGTTACCATTGCAAACCAAGCGAGCCGCTACCATTTGCGGGAATTGCTTCACAGAAAAATTCAATTAATTTTTATCATATGGGTATTTATTCCGACCCAAGACTTTTGGATTGGTTCGTCTCGGAATATCCCAAACATAGTAAGCTGAAATTGGATATGGGAAAAAGTTGTGTCCGCTTTAAAAAATTTAACGAAATACCTTTTGACCTCATTGGTAACTTAATGAAAAAGATGAGTGTTAAAGAATGGATAGGAATTTATGAGCGTAATCTTCAGCCCAAATCAACTCAAAAAACGAAAAGAGACTAATCATATATAAAATCAAAAATGATTTAAATAGTGAATTTAAGTGTAGGCATTTTGTCTGCTTTTAAACAGACTGAATTATGGGGAGGCTACAATTTAGGGAAGTCTTCAGGGCTTTTTCTAAAAGAAACTCATATAGTCCAATATTCCACAACTGTTGCTTAATTTGCTATAGATTTCAAAAATGACTATTGTTCTTTAAAAGATAACCCATGAGAAAAGTTTTAGCAGTATTAATGGTTTTTTTGTTTTTCACTTCTCAGGCCATAAGCCAAATTGACTGGGAGGCCACCATAGATGTTGCTTCGTCATCATTCGGAAATATTCATCCACGAATTGTTACAGACGCTAGTGGGAATCCCATCGTGATATGGGGGAAATCAAATAATCTTTTGTTTTCACGTTGGAACGGAACCGGTTTTACTAATGCAATTACTTTAAATCCGGATACAATTTCTATCGCTGTAGCCAGTTGGATGGGCCCTGATATAGCCGCTCACGGTGACACTATATATATTGTCTTTAAGCAAACACCTGAGTCATCAAATGCCAGCCCTATTTGGTGTATTCGATCCTTTGATGGCGGGCTCTCTTTTTCTTCCCCTTTTCAAGTAGACAATATAGACAACAATTTTTCTCGATTCCCTTCGGTAACTACTGATCCCGATGGAAATCCTATTATTGGCTTTATGAAATTCGACTCAACTTTTAGTAACCCAAGATGGGTGGTCACCAAGTCCATTGATTTCGGAAATTCGTTTTTGCCTGATGTATTGGCTAGCGGTTGGAGTAATTCAAATTCAGAAGTTTGCGATTGTTGCCCGGGAACGATCACGAGTGCAGGCAACAATCTAGCTATGCTGTATAGAGATAATGATAATAATATTCGCGACAGTTGGGCTGGCATATCAAATGATCTCGGATCTACATTTAATACCGGAATGAATATTGACCAACATAGTTGGATGATCTCTGCATGTCCCTCCTCCGGTCCGGACGGTATAATCCTTGGTGACACACTATACGCAACCTATATGAGTGGGGCCAGTGGTGTGGTCAAGGTTTACTTTAGTAAATCCTCGCTCTCTGAAATGACAGGTTCTGCCGGTAACTTGTTGTCCGAAAGCAGCCCGGCCATTGGCGTGCAAAATTTTCCACGAATATCAAATAAAGGAAAGGCCGTGGCTTTAGCCTGGAAGCAATTTGTTAATGGTGAAATTCAACTTCCCATATTATTCACGGAAGATATTACTACCGGATTGCCTTCCACTTTTGAAACAATTGCATTCGGTGGTGTCTCCAATTTAGATCTCGTCCTTTCTTCTGAAAATATTTATATTGTTTGGCAAGATGACAACTCCGGAACCGTTAAATTCCGTTCAGGGACCTATTCCATGCCTACCCTCATACGTGACAATATATTAGTCGATGATTTAATCTCTTATCCAAACCCTTCCGCCAAAGCCTGGACTATTGAAGGTTCCGCTGCCTATCCAAATTTGATCATTGAATTGTATAATACCCAAGGTGTTTTAGTTTATTCTTCCCTTATAGAAATCAATAACGGATATTTCTTACATGAAATTGACAATTCAAATTTGATCAGTGGTATATATGTATTAAAATTAGGCCATAACAATTACCAGCAATCGATTAAACTGTTAAAAAGATAGGTGTTTGCTATCTTCTTTTCTTCGCAATTTATAGATACAGCCATCCCTTGCTTCATGCGATTCTGTAGTTGAAACAAAATTGGATACGATGACATTTTTCCGCATTCTAATTGCCCTGTTTATTTTTACGCACTTCGCCCATGGACAGATCGATAGCGCCAGATATAGCTTAACATATGCATTGAGTCGAACTGCTGTAACAAACAATGCCGGAGGTGGTTTTGAAGGTGCACTGGCGTCATCAATTTTTGCTCATTATGAAATGGCCACAAAGAAAAAGTGGAGACCTACTTTAGGGGTAGGCTATCAACAATCTCATGTCATCTTTCGGGATTATTCAGGGATGCAAGCTTATAAGGATGAGGAACGCCATTATTATCTCAACTACCTGGATCTGTTGACGGGCATAAAATTTTCCTTTGGTTCTGTTTATGTTCATCCCGAGATCGGTGTATCGTACAACCCTACGATCAGAACGAAATCATACCTAGTCGATCCGGATATGGACAGAGTCAACGGCATCTATTATAATGATAAAATTTCCAAACCATTTGACCCTTATCTTGCAAGTGCAATGGCCGTTGGTTATGAATTTAAAGCTTCTTCTTTTGCGCTGTTAGTTGCTTTAAGAGGCTATTTAGCTTTCAATCCCGGATTTTTTAATACCTATGGCATTGGCCTGATGGTCGGTTTGAAAATATAACAAGTCCTCTTTTACCTATCCTCGATTTCAACGACTATTGGCATTGAAGGATTATAGAACATAAAAAATGGCTTGAGTTGATCAATTTCACACCGAAAGGAAGTATCCTATAGGTCGGTATCCGCTTATTTTATGATCAACTATAATTTTTGGCTTCTATCTCCAAAGCAAGTTCCACTGTCTCATTTGATCCCTCTTGCCTCCACATCCTGTTGTGCTGACTTTGCCTTACGCCAGGCTTTTGTCCTATCATTCCTTTTGAGCTAGCCCTTCGTATCTCTTTATTTAGTGATAAGGAGTTAGCCCATGAGTTCCTACTTTTATCTAAAACCGATAAGTATGAAATCATTTATGGCTTTGGTTTGAATACAAAGGTGAAATCAAGAATTAAACTTCTCTATGGCTGCTATGAACCAGGGTAAAAACAATTTCTCCTCTTTGTTCTTATGGTTGTCCTTTGCATTTCTGATCAACGATCTAGAATCAATAAAACCAGACATTACACCTACATAAAAAGGCCTCTTGCCTTTTGATAATTCTTTCTTTAAAGAACTATATTTACCATTCAAGGCACACATCAGATATCGAGAATCTTCCTAAGATCAGACTCTCGATATCATCCTCCGTGATATCACATTTGGAATGAAAAAGTAATAGATGTATATAAATTCAATAAACTATTTTAGAGGAATCGCAATTCTATTCATAGTCTTTGGACATTGCTTACATATAGCTGATTTCAAATATGAATCATTATTGGGTAATACTATCTATAATTTGACCTTGGGCGGAACATCGTTTTTTGTCTTTATATCCGGTTTTCTATTTCATCATATTTTTTATAAAAAGTTTATATATAGAAGTTTTATGCTGCGGAAAATAAAATATGTTTTATTGCCGTATCTTATTTTATCAACAATTCCTATCATGTACTTACTTCTCAGGGTTTGTATGGAAGGTGCTTCTTCATCAAATACTTTTCCACTACAATATGAAGCATTGATATCCTTTCCGATATTTAGGCATTATCTCACAGGGATTGGTAATAATTTTATTGGTTATTGGTATATTCCTTTTATTATGATCATTTTTGGAATATCTCCTATTTTTATTCGATTCATAAAGCTCAATTTAAAAACCCAAATATTGACCGCCATTTTTCTGCTCATTTGTTCAGTCTTTATGCACAGAGGAGCTAACCAGAATGTGTTCTCGGTTTTTCAAAATGTTCTTTTCTTTACACCCATTTATTTGATTGGAATAATATTGTCAGAAAAAAAAGATATTATTTATTCCAAATTAACAGGAAGGGAATTCTATATTCTAAGTTTTGTTATTGCCCTTGCAATAATCCAGGCATATAGTGGACAATCAGGGAACTACGCAAAAGATCCTTTTACTTTTGGAGGGATTGAATTAATGATTATTCAAAAGATCTTTTTCTGTCTCTTTTTTATGATTTTTCTAAATCGTTTTGAAAACTATAAATTTAAATTATTAGAAATAATTGCTAACTATAGCTTCGGAATATATTTTATACACGGGATTGTATTGTGGGGAATTGTAATGATCAAAAGTGAATTAGGTTTTTCGTTTTCCTCAAATTCATTCATAATATATTGCTTGATGGCTTTACTTGTATTTTTTCTTTCCCTCATGGCAAGTCTATTTATAAAAAGAATATTCCCAAAATATAGCAGATACTTGGTTGGGAGTTAGTCCACCTTCATTGGTTGTAAAATTTATTCATCCCAATTATACTAAAGCCGGCAACAGAAGGAGTCCCAAACCACCCGACGACTCCGCTCCCGGCAAGCCTTCCCACATGCTATTATCACGGGACTTCCTGCCGCACATTAGAGTCACAAACACCAAAGGATTTAATCGTTTAAAGAACTATATTTACCTTTTAAGGAACCCTCCGCATAAAGCACTACATTCAAGAATAAATAAGCATGAGAATAACCGCTCTTTTCATAATTACGTTGATTCCTATTCTAGCCCTCGGCCAATGGATCGACACCACTTTTACCATTGAAACGGATTATAACATTTCATATGGTTCTGCTATTGACTTTGCAGGCGCCCATCAAATTTTAGAAATGGATATTTCATATCCGACAAATGACCAGGCACCCTCTTGCGGAAGACCACTGTTGGTGATGATACACGGGGGTGCCTGGCTCGCCGGCGATAAGAGCGAATCTACTTCAAAACGTATTCGAGAGGATTTTGCAAAAAGAGGATATACCACCGCTTCTATAAATTATCGCCTTGGACAATTCCATACCGACCAATATGTGAATTGTAATATTCCTGGTTGGAATTGCTTAAATATGACAGATACCGCAGAATGGTATAGAGCTTATTACCGGGGAATTCAAGATGCCAATGGCGCGATACGGTATTTAATAAATAATTCCAATGTCTATAATATAGATCCAAACAATACTTTTGTTGTTGGCGAGAGTGCCGGAGGTTATTTGGCTATGGGTGTCGGATTTATGGATGATGTATCAGAAGCTGCC
>JBBKXT010000276.1:0-7515 GCA_037969625.1 Saprospiraceae bacterium | reverse complement strand
CTGTCTTGGATAAACTTCTTTCAGGGCTTCCCAAAGTTTCCATTTTTGACCTTACTTTAAAGCCAATAAAAGATATTCATATTCAAAGCGATCGCTTCCCTGTTGACCTTAAATACAGTTATGTACACCCTTCACTTGAAGATATGGACACCATACGAAGTGGATACAATGCCGGATTGAAGCGCAATATTCGAATGGCAGAAGATAATTATACTTTTGAGGCCTCTGAAGATGTGTCAGTTTTTCTTGATTTGTGTGATAGTTCTTATCAACGACAGCAAATGAAGACACCACCTTGGCTGGGCGTAGTCATTCCCAAGGTTTTTAAGGGATTTAAAACAAATAAGTGTGGCAAGCTCATTCTTGCTTCATTGGAAGGCCAAATCATTGCAGGCATCCTCACAGGCTGGGATGAGCATACCACCTACTATCTAGCCGGCGGAAGGGCTGCCGGAGATCAGGCCGTATCTGCACATTCTTTGTTGTTAGATCACGCCATCAACATGGCGTATCAGCGCAACACATCTTTTGATTTTGAAGGCAGCATGCATCCCGGTATTGCGAGCTTCTATCAATCTTTTGGCGCTACCCCTATTCCTTATTGGCACATTAAAAAATACCGTGGTTTGGGGAAATTGTGGTCCGCCCTGAAATAATTTTTCATTCCCAAGCCTCCATTTAAGTGAAAATTGTATCTTTCGATGCATAATCCACTCCTCTTTTATTGTTTTCTTCATGTTCAAGGGTATCTTGTCCATGTTTGTCAAATTATATTGACGCATCAAATCATGTGTATATGAAAATTAAACTATTTACCACCCTACTGGCTTTTGGACTACTATTTGGGTCGGCCCATGCGCAGATTATTCTCGGTACGGATACTTCGCAACATATCAAAGTCATTACGAGCAGTGATTATACACCTCAATATTGGACACAGGCTGCGGCCGGAGAAAAAACGATCAACAAGACAGGCTTGGAAGGTCCTTTGATGGAAGCTTCCCGGTTGCTCTCTCAAGCAACGCTGGGGGCCAATCTTGATTTGACTCAACGCGTTGCCGATATGGGGATTGAAGCCTGGATTGATGAGCAAATGGCGTTACCACAAAGTCAAATGTTGGAAAATCTAAATACCGTCTGGGCAGAAGTCATCGAATGGTATCTGCTAAACGGAGGGGATCCTGATGAAATTGGCTCAAGACCTAGCTGGACTATTTTTAACTATGCCTGGTGGGAAACGCATATGAATGCAGAGGATCTGCTGCGGCAGAAAGTGGCCCTTGCACTCAGTGAGATTTTTGTGATTTCTTTTAACACTGATCTTGAAGGGCATGGACCGGGACTGGCGGACTATTACGATCTATTATTAAAACATTCTTTCGGAAATTATAGAGAACTATTGATGGATGTTTCATTGCATCCCACGATGGGTTATTACCTGAGCCATCTCAACAATCCAAAAGAAATTGAAGAAGAAAACATACATCCGGATGAAAACTATGCAAGAGAAATCATGCAACTTTTTTCGATCGGACTATATGAGTTGAATCCAGATGGTAGTCGAAAGACCGATACTTCCGGCCATTGGATAGCCACTTATGACCAACAAGACATCAAAGAATTGGCTAAAGTTTTTACCGGTCTTGGTGCGGGGGGTGTGATGGAGAATGAGTGGGTAGATGAACCCTATTTTGGTCTTGGGATTTATCTGGCAGATATGGCGGTGCCGATGATCATGTATGAAGACTGGCATCAGCAGGGCACAAAATCTATGCTCAATGGATATATCATTCCTGCCGGACAGACCGGTCTTTCTGATATTTATGATGCCGTTCATCAGCTATCCATGCACCCTAATGTTGGACCTTTTCTTGGCAAACAATTAATACAACGGTTAGTTACTTCGAATCCAACTCCGGGTTATATCTCAAGAATCTCTGCGGTATTTGCGGACAATGGAAATGGTGAACGAGGAGATTTGGGAGCTGTCATCAAAGCGATCCTAATGGATCCGGAAGCACGATCATGCGACGCTTTACAGGATGCAGCATTCGGCAAACTGCGTGAGCCATTTTCACGGTATACTCATTTTACGAAAGCGATTGCCATGGAACATTTCTATGGCCAATATTGGAACGTGGCTTATAACTTCTACAATGCCACCACACAAATTCCTTTGGCTTCACGAACTGTTTTTAATTTCTTTTTACCTGACTACCAACCCCTCGGTCAAATCTCTGACAACGGTTTGGTCGGACCTGAATATCAGATACACAATTCGCGCACCAGCATCGAATATATCAATCAGGTCAATGATTGGGCGGTATGGGGTTATATCATGGACGACTGGGAAGACAACCACCCTTATGTTACTTACTACATCGATGATTTGAAAACATTGGCGAGAGATCCTGAAATATTAATCAACAGACTTGATGTTTTATTTACCTATGGTATGCTTTCCGAGCGAACCAGGCAAATCATTAAAGACGCGATTACGCCACTTGTCCGTGGAGATTATCGTGATGATCGAGTACGTCTGGCGATGTACCTGATGATGATCTCGCCGGATTACGCAGTAATGAAATAAACTACACGGACTTTTCTATTCACGACCATACAGACGAATTATGAAAATAAAATTTAACAACCATCCAATCAGCAGAAGAAAATTTTTTGGTCAGGCCAGTTGTGCCGCCATTGGTGTTTCAACACTCTATTCTTCGCTCGTTAATCTAAAAGCTTTTTCAGCCGCTGCGTTGGCTAATAGTTCGACGATGCTTGATCCCGAATACAAAGCGCTTGTCTGCATCAACCTAAGCGGAGGTAATGATTCATTCAATATGTTGATGCCGAGATCCACGGATGAGTATAATGATTATGCAACGACAAGATCTAATCTTGCGATTCCATTAAATCAGATGCTTCCAATTTTCCCCGACAATGCGGCAGGAAGATTGTTTGGTTTGCATCCACAGATGATGCGCTCCCAGCAGCTATTTAATGATGGGAAAATGGCTTTCCTATCGAATGTTGGAACACTTGTAGAGCCAACGACCAAGCAACAATATTATCAAGGACTTGTAGATCTTCCACTGGGATTGTATTCTCATTCTGATCAGGGACAACAATGGATGACTGGTTTGCCGAACGGCAGAAGTGGCACGGGCTGGGGTGGAAAAGTTGCGGATTTGGTCAATGACATGAATAACAATCCGAACATTTCGATGAACTTGTCTCTCGGTGGAACGAATATTTTCCAAACCGGAAATGAGACTATAGAATTTGCACTGGATCCATACAATGGAAGTTCCGGTATTTATGGATATGGGGATCATGATGAGTGGAATGTTTTTGACAACATGCGTACACAAGCTATCAATTCAATGGTAGAAGCTGAGTATGATAATATGTTTCAAAAAACCTATGTGGATGTTGTACGCAAATCACGTGATGGGCATATACAATTCCAAGAAGCCTTAGGTAGTGTGCCTACATTACAAACTCAATTTACGGACAACTATATATCTAAGAGCTTTGAAATGGCGGCCTATTCGATGGCGGCACATGAAGCACTTGGTATGAAGCGACAGATATTCTACATTGACTTTGGAGGATGGGATCATCATGATGAAGTGCTCAACGAACAATCGAATATGTTGTATGCGCTTGACACGGCTTTGGGCGAATTTATGGATGCATTGACGGAGTTGGGGCTTGGTAGTCAGGTGACGACTTTCTCACTTTCTGAATTTGGCAGAACACTGACTTCCAATGGTAATGGTACGGATCATGCCTGGGGAGGAAATGTGATGGTGTTGGGAGACAATGTCATAGGTAAAAACATCTATGGGGAATATCCAACGCTAGCTTTGGATTCACCTATTGAACTAGGCAGTGGTGTATTGATACCGCAATTGAGTTCTGATGAATACTTTGCTGAATTAGCCCTTTGGTTTGGTGTCAGTCCTTCAGAATTGTCAACTATATTTCCAACGCTTACCAATTTTTACCAGCCTGGTGGCAATCCACCAATTGGATTTCTTAACATTTAAGAACAAACGGTTATGAAAAAAATAATACTTCTCATATCGGCATTTATAATGTTTCAGCATTTTTCTTTTGCCCAATGTTATCCCGATCGTCACAGTACAAATTTCTTTGATGGTTGGATCTCTTGTGAGCCGGCGATGAGTCCTAATCCCGATAGACCGGAGAGTCATTTTATTCTCTATGACTTTGTGGATGTCTATAAACTTGGTCAGATGACGATTTGGAATACAAACGATCCTTCGTATATGGATTCGGGTATGCGTGATGTGGCGATTGACTACAGTACAGATGGAATCAGCTGGACCAGTGCAGGAGAATATACGTTTCCTCAGGCCAGTGGGTTGAGTACTTATGAAGGTGCTCAGGGTCCTGATCTCAATGCTATTGAAGCTCGATATTTATTACTCACTGCTTTGACTAACTATGGTGGTGACTGTTTTGGTCTCAGTGAAATGAATGTGGTTGGTGAAGAGGTGATCATCTCTGCTGTTGAAGATCCTACGGTCATTGCTTGTATTGACATTACGCTCTATCCAAATCCATTTGCCAGTGAAATGACGGTTGGTCTATCTCCTGAGTGCAGTGGTGAAATGCGTTTGATGGTTTATGATGGATCGGGCAAGATGCTTTCTATTCAAACGGCGCAGCTTGTCAAGGGGCAGAACAAGCTTATTGAAATTGGTCGTGATCTACCTTCCGGGGCGTATAGTTTGTTTTTGGAATATGAAGGGAAGACGGTTAGACGGAATATTGTGAAGATGAATAGGAGTTAATTGTATAAAATCATCCGCCTTCGTATTCCGATAAAGAATAGAGGCCAAAATTTCTGCTGCTATTGCTGATAGCAACTTTCAATTTCATTCTACATAGAAATCCTTTTGCATTCCTGTCCTGTTACAAAATAACTTTTAGTTAATTTTGTCAGATGGAAATAGCCCTCAGTAGCGCAAAAAAAGTTTTTGAATATTACAAATCTCTTGGCGAAAAGGCCATAGAGCAAGTTGGTGATGAATATCTGTTTAAAGCCCTCGATGATAAGAGTAACAGCATTGCCGTCATTGTAAAACATATGCATGGCAACATGCTTTCGCGATGGACCGACTTTCTCACTACTGATGGTGAAAAAGATTGGCGACAACGGGATGGCGAATTTGAAGAAACACTCTCTTCACGCGAGGAGGTTCTCGCGCTTTGGCATGAAGGATGGCAGTGTTTGTTTGAGGCGATCGATTCACTCACCATCGAGGATATGAAGACTACTGTTTATATTCGAAAAATAGCGCACAGTGTCTCTGAAGCGATTATGAGACAACAAACCCATTATGCTTATCATGTGGGTCAAATCGTTTATCTCGCACGTTTGTTCAACGAAGGGGATTGGCAATCATTATCCATACCGAAGCAAAAATAAATCACTTTTGGGGTGCATACATGCCATATAAACGAACCGCTCATACTATTTTATTCACCATTAATTTTTCCCATTTTACAACCTCCTGATTCCCCGACGCCACAACCGCTTCCACAAAAGCCATCCCTCGCACACCATCCTCTATCGTAGGATAATCAAGTAACTTATCATCGACTTTTTCATTGGCCAATCTTGCTTGAATGCAATAGGCTACATTTCTGTAAATATTCGCGAAAGCTTCGATATACCCTTCCGGGTGACCGGCCGGCAATCGTGTGTGAGCCGTTGCCTGTGAACAGATATCGGGACCGCCGGTTCGATAGATCTGAGTAGGTTTGTCGAGCCACTGAACGACCAATGAGTTGGGTTCCATTTGTGCCCATTCAAGGCCTCCTAATTCCCCATAGATTTTTATGCGCAGATCATTCTCTTTTCCGGCAGAAATCTGGCTGGCCATTAACACACCACGTGCTCCATTTTCAAATCGCAACAAGACGCTGCCATCATCATCTAATCGACGTCCGGGAATATGGGTGTGCAGATCAGCGCATACAGACCCGATCTTCAAACCGGTCATATAACTGCAGAGATTTTCTGCATGCGTACCAATATCTCCCATTGCACCCGCCATCCCTGCACGCTCTGGATCGGTACGCCAGGAAGCTTGCTTATGTCCGGAAGATTCCAAATCAGTGCTTAGCCAACCTTGAGGATATTCTATCACCACACGCCTGATCTTTCCAATCGCTCCCCGGTCGATCATATATTTAGCTTGCTTGACCATCGGGTAGCCTGTATAATTATATGTTAAGGCGAAAATCAACCCAGTGGATTTTACCTTTTTCTGCAATTCGTATGCTTCTTCAAGGGTCAGACAAACCGGTTTGTCACAAATCACATGAAATCCATGATCCAGCGCCATCATCGCCGGGGTAAAATGCATATGGTTTGGCGTAACGATCGAAACCAAATCCATTCGGTCGTCCGCAGGAAGGGCGGCTTCCTTCGAGATCATCTCTTCAAAGCTATCATAACACCGTTCCGGAGAAAGAAATAAATCACCTCCACTGAGTCTTGATTTCTCCGGGTTAGCACTGAAAGCACCACAAACAAGCTCAATTTGACCATCCAGGGCAGCAGCCATTCGGTGCACAGCCCCAATAAAGGAATCGCGACCTCCACCTATCATCCCCAATCTTATTTTGCGTTTCATGCCAATAGCTTCCGTTAAATAATATTTTTGTGGTGTAATTTATTTCAAAAATGAGAGTTTCGCACCAATATAGACGTTATGAGCACCAATATGCGTTATGATGGCTAGAACAGGGAATTTTGTAACAATAATGATCAATGAAGTACACTAAATTAATAGCAATCCTCCTTTTTGGGGTGTTTTTATCACAATCAGCCGTTAGTCAGCAGCTCAAAACCGTTGGCCAGGTGGAGGGAATTCCGCCAAAAGTTGAATACCGGGCCATGGCCTATGATGACAACGACAATCTTTACGTGGCGACCAGTGCAGATGTTTTTCTGATTGCCTCCAATAGCTTTCAGGCGCAGTCTTTGGGCGTTGGAGACCAGGTGGTGGATGTAGACTGGCACAAAGATTATGGACTGATCATGCTCTTCAAGAATGGGCAAATAAACTTTGTCTCATCAGGAAAGACCATTTCTGTGGAAGCAGATTCCGGGGCGACTTGCATGGATGTCACAAAATCCATGATCTGGGTAGGCACAAATAATGGTGTCTCTACAGTGTCTATTGGACAAGAAAAAGTCGTCGATCACTACACGACAGAAGATGGTGTCCTGGAAAGCAATGAGATCACTTTTATTCATTCAGATAATTATGGTGTGCGTTGGGTCGGTTCTAAAAAAGGGGTTGCCCGAATTTCTAAAGACAAATGGAAACTTTATGAAAAAAACCAAGCGATCACTGCGATCACCCAAACATCAGAAGGAGCCTGGATGGCCGCTGACAGCAATATGTGGCTTGTAGATTCCTGGAATCGATGGTATCCTATCGATGCGTGGAAAGATCTCGTTGAAGG
>JBBKXT010000275.1:0-2881 GCA_037969625.1 Saprospiraceae bacterium | reverse complement strand
AATTGTTTTTGAAGATGATGGTATAAAACTCATAAAATAGATGGATTTAGCCCACAGTGTACTCCTTAAAAAGAACCAAATTAAGCTAGGAGTTGATTTTCTAACTTTACCTAATTTTCCAGGCTTATATTTACTTAGGATACGAAACTCGGATGGAAGTATGAAAACCTTTAAGCTTTGTGCAACACCATAATTCGGCATACAATTCTCAATTACATCATCCCGCTGTGCGGCTTGCTTTCTATTATCCAAGAGCCTGCCGCGCAGGGTTATGACCGCTTCTGGATCTCAGGTTACGATTATTGGAATACCATTCCCAATAATCCAAATTTCGGTGGGACCTATATTGATTTCAATGAAGAACCGCCTCACGTTTACTATGATCCAAATCACACGATGAACTTTTGGGGGACTGGATCAACAATCTCTAATGCCCAGGGTGAACTTTTGTTTTATTCTAATGGAATGACGATTCATGATGCTTTACACAATGTGGTCGATGGGGGGGATACTATTGGATATGGGCCATATTGGGAGGAATTGATGGTGAATGGTATGATTGGAGGAGCGCATTTTATTCAGGGTGCTTTCTTCCTTCCTGATCCTTCTGGTGATGAAGATGAATATTGGCTGTGCTATGCAAAAGCAGATCTCAAGGATACTATTTTTCCAGAGATGAGTGACATTTTACTTGCTCGGATTCAGAAGATTAGCGGGAATTGGGAGGTTGTCAGTAAAGATGAATTAATCCTACATGATACTTTGGCAAATGGTGAATTAGCCATATGCAGACATGCTAATGGGCGGGATTGGTGGATGTTAATTGGCGAAAAAAACACCAATGCATATTATCGCTTATTAGTGGACCCTGCTGGGATCCATGTAATTGAAAAGCAGCTTATTGGCTCAGATGTCAATATAGGAGTTGGTCAGGCTGGGTTTGCTGACATTGGTAATATTTATTATCGTTTTGAAGGCAGTTGGTTTGGCGACGACGGAGGGAAACTTCATATTTATGATTTTGACCGATGCAGTGGTCGTTTATCTAATCATCGTAGTTGGGTACATCCATTTCATAGCTTATGCGGAGCAATAGCACCTCTTAATGGCCGATATTTATACACTACTGATGCACTAAACCTGTATCAATGGGATCTCAAGGCTTCAGATATTCATGATTCTAAAATAGTAGTGGCTACATATGATGGGTTTACTGATGAAAATGGTTTTGAAACTTACTTTTCATTTATGATGGAAGGTCCTGATGGCCGCTTGTACATTATTCCTCCTTCTGGAGGTAGTAAGTTTATGCACACCATAGAATATCCCTACCTATCTGGCACTGCTTGTTCGGTTATTCAACACAAAATTAAGTTGCCTACCTGGAATCAACGCACTGTTACAATGTTGCCAAATTTCAGACTTGGAGCCTTGGATGGCTCATTTTGTGATACACTCGGAATCGATAATGTCCCGGTTGCGCATTTCAGATTTGTAAAGGATAGTGTTAATAGGAATAGTTTTGATTTTATTGATCTCTCTTATTTTGATCCTCAATCCTGGTTGTGGGATTTCGGTGATGGCAATAGTTCTTCAGACCAATATCCGCAACATGATTATGAAGCTCCGGGTCTTTATGAAGTTTGCTTAACCGTCTACAATCCATCTGGGAGCAATACGAATTGTCAGGAAGTGGTTGCTGATAAGACAACTGGAATAGCTGATCTACCTTCATTTAATATTTCTCTATTTCCCAATCCATTTAATGATTTCATACAATTCGATCCGCCTTCTTCGGATTTATTTAAGATTGTGATCTATAATGCATCTGGGTCCGAGGTTGTAAATGTAGAGATGTCCTGTCCATGTACTATTCTTACTACCGCGTTTACACCGGGAATGTATACTTATCGAATATCAAGCAGCTCTTTCAAAAGCGAGGGCCATCTTGTAAAGATCAAATAATCTAATAGTCTGTCTGTTAAAATCACTCTCTTTTTCTTTGGAACAAAACTTTGTAACCCATTCTTATGGCCTATCTTCAATTTCTATTAGCATTCAAAGACAGAATATTTACAATTAGGAGTTTTCTAATAAATGATTCTTGCCGAAACTGTAACAATACGTACATATCTGGGGAAAATACTGAGATCACAAAAGCCCTTTTAAGTGAACTTATCTCATTTCATGCAGCGGGGAAGGCTACACAGAGGATGAAGGACTACGTTTGACTTGGCCTTCATAGCGAGCAGAAAAAGAATCGGATTTGGATGTAGAAATTTTACAAATTGGTACGCCATGAAGGCGTAGAGAGAAAAAGGACCTCGTCCTTTTCGAACGAAGTCCTTCATGGCGCCCCCTCCTGGGCTCGAACCAGGGACCTACGGATTAACAGTCCGGCGCTCTAACCAACTGAGCTAAGGAGGCAATACACTATCTTTTAACCAACTGCTTTGCCCGCCGTAGTCTTTACGAAGGCGGGAGCTAAGGAGGCAATTCGGGAGGGCAAATATAGCAGTTTTTCCTTTTTAGAAACCTCTTGTGAAAAAATACTCTGAAATGACTAGTATTCAATGGTTTATAACAGCAAATCAGTTCCCCCTCCACATCCCATTCCGCAATTACAGTGCATTTGTCCTGATCGACACATTTCGCCAGCAAAGTCTCATCCTATTTAAAGCCATCTTTGGCCAGTACCGATTCAAGAGCACCATCCCAAACAATAGACGTATTTCCCTGAAATCCTGATTTTTCCAATTGCTGGTGATCTTATTTATATGACCAGAAAAAGAACACCCTGCTCCATAAGTGAATTCGGAGCAGGGTGCCAATTGTGAAAACCAGTCTTCCACCTTAGCGTAGCATCAATCTCTCTCTACGC
>JBBKXT010000274.1:0-6047 GCA_037969625.1 Saprospiraceae bacterium | reverse complement strand
ACCTTCTTTGTCGGAGTGCAGGGCAAGCACTGAACTACCTCCTTCGTCGGAGTGCAGGGCAAGCGCTGAACTACCTTCTGCGTCGGAGTGCAGGGCAAGCACTGAACTACCTCCTTCGTCGGAGTGTGGGGCAAGCGCTGCGCTCCGACCCTCACCTCTGAATAAGAAACTCCCGCATACCTAATCCCTGTCAATCGATGTATATCATAATCGATGGTGGACAAATCATCAACATTAAAATCACTCAGATCGTCATGACCGCATGCACGAGAAATGACTTTCATCAGGTCACGCGTGGCAGTAAAAAAGTTATATAATTGTTCTGCAGAAGAGTCAATGATCAGACGACTTCTTAAGTTTTCCTTTTGTGTCGCGATGCCTACCGGACAGTTATTACTTCCACAGGCGCGCATCCCAAGACAACCTATCGCTTGCAAAGCTGAATTGGCAACGGCTACAGCATCTGCCCCAAGCATCATGGCTTTTGCAAAATCTTCCGGAACACGAAGACCTCCAGTAATGATCAGCGTTACATTTTTTGCTCCCACGTTATCGAGATGTTTTCTGGCTCTCGCCAATGCAGGAATAGTCGGCACATTTATATTGTCGCGCAAAATGGTTGGTGCCGAACCAGTACCACCACCGCGACCATCGAGAATTATATAATCCACTCCAACTGCTAATGCAAAATCAATATCCAATTCGATATGGCTGGCCGCAATTTTAAATCCAATTGGAATACCACCTGTTTTTTCACGAACCTCTTTTGCAAAATTTTTAAAATCATCAGCGGTCACCATGTCCGGAAATGCAGCTGGAGAAATCGCTGGTTCGCCTTCTTTCAATCCTCTCACTTCTGCGATTTCTTTCGAAACTTTATTCCCTGGCAAATGCCCACCGGTACCGGTCTTAGCACCTTGACCTCCTTTAAAATGAAAAGCCTGTGCCTTCATGACTTTCTCCCATGAAAACCCAAATTTTGCAGAAGCCAATTCATAAAAATATCTGGAGTTATTTTCCTGTTCCTCGGGCAACATGCCTCCTTCACCACTACAGATTCCAGTACCTGCCAATTCCGCCCCTTTGGATAAGGCAATCTTAGCTTCTCGCGAGAGTGCCCCATAACTCATGTCTGAAACGAAAACAGGAATATCAAGTTCCAGAGGTTTCTTGGCATTGGATCCAATGATCACTTTTGTACCCACTTCTGCCTCGTCCAACAAGGGTCGCTTCGCCAGTTGCCCCGGCAGAAATTGAATACGCTCCCATTTTGGCAAAGTATTTCTATCTACGCCCATAGAGGCTGAAGGGCCATGATGGCCATATTTCTTTAATCCATGTTGCGACAGATGTTTTATATATTTTGTATACGGCTCAGTATTCTCCGGGTGCGTGTCTGCATATAGCCCTTGATATTGCTTTCGATTAAAAGGCTGAGGATGATCAATCAGATATTCTTTTATTTCATCTTCATCTATCCAAAGCGAACCATCAGATACTTCTGAAAAGAATTTATGCAGGACTTCCTTATTATTATATTCACTGACACCGGTATCGATGCGATAATCCCATCCATGCAGACCACAGATGAGGTTATGTCCTTGCACGTATCCATCTGCCATCAATGCCCCTCGGTGCAAACATCGACCGTATAAGACAGATACTTCATCACCATAACGAACGATCACCAAATCCAGGTCATGTATAACATGGTGGATAGGTTCTTTTTCTTTGATATCCGAAAAGGATAATATTTTTACTTTTTTCATAATTGTGATGTAAATCTAATTAATTATCCCCCTTCGCATCCCGCTAAGCGGGAGCTATGGTGGGCGAAGCGAATGTACGAAATAGGAAATGGGTGAAGGGTGATTCGCCTTCGTTATGGCTTTGGCGAATAAAAACGGTTACAGGTGAACGGAAAAGGAAAATACGAATTACGAATCTGTGAATTACGAATTTTAAGACACGAGACGCGAGACAATAGACGCGAGGCTTTGCTGAAATCACCTCATCACTAAATATTCATTATTTGCTATTCCTAATCACCGCAATGGCCTCACTCCTAGAACCTACCTCGAGCTTTGAAAAAATATTTTTGAGATGGGTCTTAACGGTATTGATGGATACACTCAATTTCTCGGTAACCATTTTATTAGTACAACCTTCCCAAATGCATTGCAAGACCTGATACTCTCCCGGTGTAAGTGAAGCAAGAGAAGGCAACTTATCCACGGGTGGCAGTTGGTGATTATTGTCCGACGCAAATCGATACACCGCCATTTCGATGGCACTGATAATATCCCTATCTTTAAATGGCTTAACGATATAGCCATAGGGTAAAGTAGATTTTGCCCTCTCCAATGTCTCACGATCTGAAAACGATGTGATATATATAATAGGTAGCTTGTATTTTTCATTGATCAGGTGTGCGATCTCAATCCCATCCTTATCCCCTTGAATGGCTATATCCAACAAGACAATGTCCGGTGACGTCCGATGCAACAGATCAATGGCTTTGGTACTAGAATGCGCGATACCCGCAATGGAATAGTCATCATTTTTCAGCGTCATTTCAATGTCTGAGGCGATGATGGGTTCGTCTTCTACAATCAATACATTAATAGACATTTGAAATAATTTGCGATACTTTTTTAATAAATGGGTTTCAAAACACAATGCTTCTTTTATCTAATCTATTCAATCGCAGCCGACCACCCAAATGAGGCTGTCCCAGCTAATCCAATTTGAGGCGGCTCAGAAAGAAGCCCCCCCTTCAGGCCATTTCTTTTTCGTCAGGCAGCCTTCCGAAGCTACATACTTCCCCCTTTAATAACGCGATTTATACAGTTATAAGAGGGAATTCCCAAAATTAATAGCCGTTCTAGCTAAAAAGGCCATCAAATCCTTTACAAAAGAAATAATGTTCCAAGTCTTAAACATCACCCTTTTGGGTGAGGAATATGACTATTCAAGGTTGTTTATTTGCACCATTATTAGTTATCATCGAACAATTTGTTCAATCATGGAGAATACACAAAAGACGACATGCAAAGAGGCTAAAATAATCTACCTCCCTAAAACCTGTCTCCGAACACCCCAAATACCCGAAGAAACCATTATGCAAGGAGTGTTGCAATTGCAAACACTCGAATACATTGACCAGATCCTTGATGAACACCTTAAGTGAGGCGAGCTGACCAAATAACCCTTAACTTTATACAGGAATCTATTGTATATGAAGCTCGTTTCACTATTTTTTTTTCTTTTTTCTTTTGTTTTCCTTGCGGCAAAACCTCTTGATCCCGACACTTTACTCCTGCAATTGCAAAGGGGAAATGTTGATGCGGTAATTGCCGATTTGACATCATCTGCCGATCCATATCTTCCACAGGAAGAGGTGCTGCTGTTGCTGGCCTACTATATAAAGGATGATTCAGCACAAAGTACTGAATTACGAGCCGATCTTTTAGCCAAAGACTTATCTAATGCAGAAGCGAAAAACCTGATCCATTTTGTATTTAAAAGCGGGTATAAATTTGTGACTAACCGCAGTGTCTTCTACTATATCCAGAATCTTGGCATAGATCTTTCGAAGAAATACGATGAGCCGCGTGCTCAATTTAGCTTCCTGCAACAAATATTCTCCATGGACCAAATGACCAATCAGGTTCAAAATATTCCAACAACATTACGTGAGATGCGTCAGTTAGGCCAAACATCGGACTACCTCATGTATCAAACGGATATGCAGCACAGTCTTTACTACTGTGGCCTACAACATGATTCCTGCACTTATTATTTTGAAAAATATTATGCTAATGCCAAAAACTGGCTCGGCAAGCCAAACCCATTTTTTTTAAATGTTGAAGGATATACTTTAAAAAAGGACTCAAGTATTCTAGCTGGTGCCATAACAGAATATGCCAAATACTTCAGCCATAAAGGCGATCTGAAAAAAGCGGGGGAGTTGTTTATTACTTCGCTCCAATTACTTCCGGACACTTCCACCGTCGTCCTTCAAAAAATCAGAACGCAACTGGCATTAGCAGATATTTATGCAAATTTGGTAAATCCTTCCAGAGCATTACTCTATATCGAAAAATCCATTGCTTTATGCGAGAAAAACAAATTGGATCGATTGCGCAAAACGATTGTCGCCTCTGCTTATGCAAATGCCCTGATCGCTGATGGCCAATTCGATAAAGCGGCAGTTGAATTACAAACAGCTTATAAGGAATATCCACGAAACTTAAATTGTCAAGACCCTAAAAGAGAAGCCTTTCGATCAGCCTTTAATGCTGCCATGATGAATGATTATGCCTTGTGCAAAACTATGTTAGATACAGCAGAAGCCATAAGCTGCAAACCCAATGAGGCTATATATTATTATCAAGCGATGGCCCATGGCGTTTTTGCCGCGCATAAAGGATCCTATAATCAAGCGACACTTCATTTTTCCAAAGCCTTACAAAATGCAAAAAAATCAAGATCCATTGGTTGGGTGAAAGAAGTACTTTATCAGGAATACTTGTGCTATAAACAATTTGGAAAAACAAAGGAAAGTATGTCTTCCCTGGAATCCTATGCGCATGTGAAAGATTCATTGCACAGCACAGGGCAAGATGTTGCTTTGTTTGATATCGAAGCAGCTTATCAAAAAACAATTCAGGATGAAACCATTGCCCGACTCGATGCAGAAAATGAAATCTCCGGGGCAAAACTTTCATCCCAAAAAAGGAATTTAACTATGGCATCCATTGCCTTGACAACTTTATTGGTACTACTCCTGCTCGTTTGGCGACTTTACAACAAGATTAAAGTTACCAATGCATTACTTTCAAAAACCGTCGCAGAAAAAAACATTCTATTACGTGAAATTCATCATCGCGTTAAAAATAATCTTCAAGTCATATCGAGTTTACTCAAATTGCAATCCGGCTATATAACAGATGATGCCGCCATTCAGGCGATTGCGGAAGGACGCAGCCGTGTGCAGTCCATGGCTTTACTCCACCAAAACCTCTACAAAGAAGACGACTTGAAAGGAGTGAACATGCAGGAATATTTTGACAATTTGATCCAAGGATTGTTTGATACTTATAACATATCAGCGGATCGTATTATGCTACATAAAAACATTGAAGCCATTTCGCTGGATGTAGATACGGTTGTTCCCCTGGGGCTCATTACAAATGAACTCATCAGCAATGCCTTAAAACATGCCTTTCCGGGAAACACAACAGGTAATCTTTATGTGGATCTTTTCGAGCAAGGAGGAAATCTCATCCTGAAAGTACGGGATGATGGAAGTGGCATGACAAACAGTGCTACAAAAGAAGGTTTTGGAAATAAACTTATCCAATCACTCAGTCAGAAACTGGAAGCGGATATCACCACACGATCGATTCTTGGAACAGAAATCACCTTAACGATCCGGGAATACAGAAAAGCAGCCTAAAAGGCATAGATTCCCTCTAATTCACCCTTTTGGGTGAGCCCCTTTCAGATTTATCCCCATATTTTTGGCTTTAATTAAACCTATTCCTTATGAAATACCTGTTGACACTGATTACGCTTGCCTTTTCAACATGCCTGATGGCTCAGGATCTTGAAAGGGTCTACCCTGATTTAGAATTAGGCTCCATTGCCTCCATCAATATTCATGAAAGCGGAGTGGGCTATGCCCCTCAGGAATGTGGTATGCTATTAAAGACATTGGATGGTGGAGAAACCTGGACACAACTTTTTCCGGATGTTTCAGATGTAGCTTATCAAGGTTTTGTCACTTTCACGGATGATAATGATCCTGACAAGCTGGTCTACCACAGTCAATATTCGATCATTAAAACCGATGATGGTTTTGCCACTTCGCAGAATATTAAACCAAATGCTATAGCCGGATTGATGCAAGACTTTATCGTCCTTGAAAATGGAAACTATGGCATCCTTGCTAATAATTTCTACTACTCTAGTGATCAAGGAGAGACATGGATGGAAACCGAAACTCCTGACGTGGATGGTATAGATATGATGGAATTGGATGG
>JBBKXT010000273.1:0-16219 GCA_037969625.1 Saprospiraceae bacterium | reverse complement strand
CATCTCAATCAGTACTGTATCTAACTGTCTCAAGAAGCATAATGAACTAAACTTTCTCAACCACTAGCACCAAAAAGGCGTTGCGTGCTCATCTCAATCAGTACCGTATCTAACTGTCTCAAGAAGCATAATGAACTAAACTTTCTCAACCACTAGCACCAAAAAGGCGTTGCGTGCTCATCTAAATCAGTACTGTATCTAACTGTCTCAAGAAGCATAATGAACTAAACTTTCTCAACCACTAGCACCGAAGGGGCTGCGAACTCAACCCTCTAAACGCTGTGACTATTCACCTTCAAACAAGTTATATTTGCGTCTTATTCACAGATAAACACATACCAAACCGAAAAATCGAATCGTTTAGGAAATATTAATCAAAATCAATTCACCAATGAAAAATCCATTCTTACTGCTTTTTATGTTCGCTATCGGAATGATGAATACTACATCAGCCCAGGACATCGAACTACCGAGACCAAGCCCTAAAGCCTCTGTATCCTACACCGTCGGCATGACGGAAGTCGCTGTCACCTATGGTGCGCCAGCGGTCAATAACAGAAAAATATGGGGTGGGCTAGTGCCTTACAACGAAATATGGCGTGCCGGTGCCAATGAGGCGACGACCGTAAAATTTTCCACGGAGGTTAATCTCGAAGGTCAAACAGTTCCGGCAGGTCGCTATTCATTATTTTTCATCCCGGGAGAGATAGAGTGGACCGTCATTCTTAATAAAGTAGCGGATCAACGCGGTACTTCTTCCTACAATGAAGCACAGGATGAAGTGCGTTTCACCGTAAAACCAAAGATGGATGAAGGGCTGCAGGAGCGTTTGATGTACAGTATCCATGATATGAATGCAGAAATGGGTTATGTCAAACTATCCTGGGAGAAGATGCGCCTGTACTTAAGATTTAAGGTGGATGTAATGGACCAGGCGATGGCCAATATTTCCGCTGCGCTTGTCAATACGCCCGATGATCAAAAGTGGAATGTATACACCAAAGGAGCAAAATTCCTGATGGATGTGGATGGCAATATGGACCAGGCACTTAATTGGGCGAAGTTGGCCACTGTTCAAACAGAGCATAGTTGGGCGTGGTTTATCAGAGCGAAGGTCGAGGCGAAGAAAGGAGATATGGCAGCGGCAGTTGCCAGTGGCACAAAATGTGCGGAAGTTGGCCTCATGAATGAAGCGGATACCTACTACAAAGAAAATGCTGAAGAGGTGAATGCCTATATTCAAAGTTGGGCGTCGAAGATGAACTAAAAGGATATAATAAAGAACTAAGAAAAGGAGATCAGCCGGGAGGTTGATCTCCTTTTTTGTTTACAACAAATCTATCCATAAGGGTGTGGATTAATCCCCTTGTTGTATGAAGTATTAATTGTTGAATAAGCCTAATCCTCTTGTCTGCTTTGGGGAAGGCTACACTGTGTTTTATAAATACCTGTTCCTGGCAGCATTAGATTGGCATCCCTTTTTACAATTACCCACTTAATTTCCTATCATTGCTATGAGATGCACTTTGTTCAATTACGCCTTCTGTTAATCCACAACGATCAGATAAAATCTGTTATCCTGCTATTGTCGTGGCTGATGCTATCCTATACTGCACTTCAGGCTCAGTCCAACAGCATAGAAACCCTTACGATTGCGGATGGGCTGTCCCAGGGAATGATCTACGATATCGAACAGACTGATGACGGTTTTTTGTGGTTTGCCACCAAGGATGGGTTGAATCGCTATGATGGATATAATTTTAAAGTGTATACGCACGATCCATTTGAACCTTTTTCTATAGCTGGCAATGATCTCTCCCATTTGTTTGAAGACAGTCGCGGCAACCTATGGATCTCTGTGATAGGAAGGGGGTGTGATGTGTTGGAAAAGGCATCCGGGAGGTTTCTTCACTTACCAAAGGCTAAGGACATCCCCGGCACCATAATAGTACACAGCATCGATGAAAGTCCCGACGGTACGATTTGGATTGCTGCCGAAGGTGGCCTGTTGAAGATCAACTGGAAAGACACACCGGTTGGCGAGATATTATCCCCCGATCTCAACACATATATCACCCTATCACTGGCTTCCACCGGCACCCCTGAAGGAAACCCCCTCTTTGCGTATGTCATCGCCAATGAAAATAATTCGATTCTCGTTGGGTTTCGGGAGGATGGATTTTATCAGTATGATCCGATCAAGGACACACTGAAATCGTTAGGCATGGAAGATATCGCCAGGCGAGCCAAGCTTTTGGACAAATCAAAGCAGGGCAGAGCGGTAATCTCCTATATTAAAGACATGTCCAATGTTTTAGCTTTGGAAAACGGAAGGTTGCTTGGATTTCCGGATTGGAAATCTATTCCTCACCAACCGTTCGGTATCCATAGTGATGGGTTAGGTAAAATATATTGGTCAGTCCTGAAAGGCTTGGATACATATATTTATTCAATACCCGAGGAGAATCTCATGAAGTTCGGGTATATAGCTTCCCATACACTGATCGCGAAGTTTAATTCCCAGAGTTCCGCCTTGGAACTGGATCGCAGTGGTAATCTTTGGGTCGGTATGAGTGGATACGGCCTTCGTAAGATTAAATTAACGCATCAGCCATTTCAGCATTTCGTGGTAGGTCAATCTGTTCGTCGTATCCTTTCTGCAGATAAAATTTATCTATGGCTAGGGGGCATTCCTGACACCTTGGAATTAAATGAAAAAAACAATAAGAGAACTCAAGTGCCTATTTCGATCTTTAGGCCAAGTCATTTAAGTGATACGTGGGAATTAAATGAAAAAACCAATAAGGTCAGTCCTGCATCCCTTCCGATGCGTGGCATCTTTCATTACTACAAGGCTAAAGACGGGTCAGCCTCCATCATCACACATGATTCAAAATTTTATTATTACGCTGATCACACCAATTTGACTACACCACCAGTGGTTGTCAGCTTTGCGGCTCACGAATACGCTATCATGACAGAAGATCAGGAGGGTTCTATTTGGGCAGGAGGATTAGATGCTGGCGTGATGCGTTTTATGCCTGAAACGCAACGCCACGCTTACCTTAATTTATCCGACTACTTTGGGAAAGGCCCTGATGTGTTTTCATTGTATGCTGATCATCAACAAAATCTTTGGGTGGGAACGACCAATGGAATGGCGAAGATCCGGATTCCGGATTTGGTGCTGGAGCCAGGATCAGATCAATTCAAGTATGAAAATCCAATCATCTATCAGACAGATCCTGAAAACCCGGCTAGCCTACGATACAATTTTGTCACCAGCTTTTGCACCGATCCAAATTACCCTGATAAATTCATTTGGGTGAGCACAAAGGGAGGCGGAATCAGTTTGCTGGAAAAGATGACAGGTACGTTTTATAATTTTACAACACGAAACAGCGGCCTGCCAAATGATGTAGTGTATGGTATCCTTCCGGATGATCAGGGCAATCTCTGGATGAGCACCAACAGAGGCCTCTCCCGAATGACTTGTTTGCCTTCATTCTATGAGCATCTCAATACCGTCACGTCACCGGATGTCCGTGACAACGAACTTATCTTTCAAAATTTCCGGGAGAGTGATGGATTGCAAAGTGATGAGTTTAATACAAGTGCATTTTATCGTTTCCCGGATGGAAGGTTAATGTTCGGTGGTGTCAATGGATTGACAGCATTTTATCCGGAGGCCATTAAAGAACGGCAATCAGATGCTGCTGCGCTTATCACGGAAATTAAGATCAATAATATCGAGGTAGATTATTTTCAGGAAGATAGTCCACTCTCAAGACCTGTTCATCTCACCGAAAAAATAATACTACGGTATGATCAAAACCTGGTGACACTTGCTTTCGCCCTGATGGATTTTGTCACCCCGGAAGAAAACCGGTTTCGGTATAAGCTGCATGGTGTTGATCCGGATTGGGTCAACGCGGGCAATAACCACACGGCGAATTATGCACAGCTCAGACCAGGGGACTATCAGTTTGAAGTGCAGGGAAATATCGGATACGGAAGTTGGAGTCCTTCGGCCATCCTTCAGATTATTGTTTTACCTCCATGGTGGGCCAGCTGGTGGGCTTACAGTTTGTATGGTTTATGCCTGATGGCGACCATATATTTCATTGTTTATTTTTTCAAAAAACGTATCCTCCTCCGGCAAGAACTCAAGCTAAAGTTCGAAGAAGCTAACAGGCTGCAAGACCTGGATACGTTTAAAAGTCAGGTCTATACGAATCTCACCCATGAATTCCGCACCCCACTAACAGTCATACTCGGCATGACTGAGCAATTGGAAAATGGCTCATGGCAATCTGCCGTTGCTGAAAAAGAAAAAGGCAAAGTGACCGGCGCTTTAGCACTGATTAAGAATAACGGGAAAAATTTGTTGCAGCTCATCAATCAGTTGCTAGATCTGTCCAAACTGGAAAGTAAATCATTTAAACTGCATTTGAAGCAAAATGATATTGTTCCTTACCTCCGTTACGTGACTGAATCTTTTCAGAGCTATGCCAATAGCAACAACCTATCCCTTCGTTTTTTTTCCGGTGTTGAATCATTGATAATGGATTTTGATCCGGAGCAAATCAAGCAGGTCGTCACTAATCTCATTTCAAATGCCTTAAAGTTCACACCATCCGGTGGAGACATCTTTGTAAAATTAAATGAAACTCAAAATAACCTTGACATTGAGGTAAGTGATACGGGTATTGGTATTTCTCAGGAGGACTTGCCACATATCTTTGACAGGTTTTACCAGGTGGATAGTTCGACGACGCGGGCCACTCAGGGCACAGGGATAGGCCTCGCACACACGCAGGAACTGGTCAAAGTGATGGGGGGTACCATTTCGGTTGACAGTGAAATCGGCAAAGGGACCAGGATTTGTGTGCAATTACCGATTACACAAAGTGCACTGATGGATACAGAGCCTCTCCCGGTAACTGACCTGATAGCGACTATCCCGGTGGTCAATGCCCCAATGGATGAGGAGGCAACCTATAGGGAGCAGAGTGTACCCTTGCCGCAATTACTCATCATCGAAGACAATCCGGATGTAGTCGTCTACCTCAGGGCATGTCTGGAAAATGACTATCAGATCATGGTCGCCTATAATGGTAAAATTGGTATCGAAAGGGCACTGGAGCTGATTCCAGATTTCATCATCAGTGATGTGATGATGCCTGAGAAAGATGGATATCAGGTGTGTGATGTTCTCAAGCACGATGACCGGACAAGTCACATTCCGATTATTTTATTAACTGCAAAAGCGGATGCAGTCTCCCGGATGGCCGGACTGCGTCGTGGAGCTGATGCGTATCTGGCCAAGCCATTTAATGAAGAGGAACTTCTTCTGCAGATTCGGGTGCTGCTTGAAAATCGGCGACGTATCGCTTCCTATTTTTCAAAAACACTTCAAGTCGAACAGGTGCTCCCACCGGATCCAATCTTATCCAAAACCATTGAGGTAGAAGATGCATTTCTCACTAAAGTGAAATCAATCATCGAGACTAACTATCAGGACGAAGCATTTTCACTCCCACAGCTTTGTCTGGAAATCGGCATGAGTCGTTCACAGCTTTTCCGCAAAATGAAGGCGGTCACCAATACAGCGCCATCTGACCTCATCCGCACATTTCGCCTCACACGCGCCAAAACACTTTTGGAAAAAGGTGAGCTGACCGTTGCTGAAGTGACCTATCAGGTCGGATTTAAAGACCCATCCTACTTTACAAAAATTTTCCTGGAAGAATTTGGCATTCTACCCGGCACTATAGCGAAGTAACTGCTATCAAGCTGGTTATGAATTTGGTTGCATCGCACGTGCAACCAAATTACCCTAATGATGCTTCTCTTCCGAGCGAGATTACCTGAGATTTGACCTGAGTTACCATGCCCCTTCACGTCTGGTCAGCAATTTTATGGTGTTGAAACGTGGGATATCGGATGCATCCATTTCCAGTAGATTTTCGCTCTTGCATAGCACTCTGTTTTGCATCCACCATCTCACCGATCAGCTTTTCATCATTATTCTAACCTATTAAACAACCCACTTCAAATGAAAAATGTAACATGGTCCTCATGCAGTTCGCTGCTCTTGTCAGGCAAAACCTTTCAAATTCTGTTGGTTACTGCCTTTGTCTTTTTTAGCACCAACCTGACATTTCTGAATGCCCAGGCATCCCTTAGCATCCAGGGTATCTTAAAGAAATCAAACGGGGTAGCTGTGGAAGATGGCACATATAACATCACGTTTAAACTATATGCTGCTGCTGTGGGCGGCAGTGCCCTCTGGACAGAGACACAAAGTGGGGTAGAGGTCAGCAGCGGTATCTACAGTACCATCCTGGGTAATACCAATCCATTAAGTATTCCTTTTAACCAGATCTATTATCTGGGCGTGACTATTGGTTCCTCTGAGCTGACGCCTCGCATTCAATTGACTTCTGCACCATACGCATTGTCTTTGATCGGTGTCACCAATCAATTTCCAAGCAGTGGTCAGGTCCTCGCCGATAGTGTGAAGGTCAATGGCAGTGTATTGGCCAAGGGTGGTGCACCGGGGTTAAACGGAACCAGCCATGCCGGGTATGCTTTTTCAGGAAATAACGGGGATAAGGATAGTGGTTTGTTTTCAACAGCCAATGGAAAAGTCTCCCTGTATGCCAACAATACAGAAGTACTTGCCGCTACACCGGGCAATGTGGCCGTGACAGGCAATTTGTCAACGACCAACCTTACATTACCGAATGCCGGTAAAGTGACATACAACGGCCTGAGCGACTGGAGACTGGTAGCGATTGATGATCTCACAGGCGGCTCTAACGGTTGGAATGTCTACAACCCCTTGTCTAATGAAAATCTTGGATGGAACAATCCATCCAGTGCAGGTGCAGCGCCTATCGAAGGTGAGAGCACAAATTTTGCAGGATTGTATCTCTATCCGGTAAACAACAATCAGGTGTTGAAAAAATTATATGATTTGTCTAGTGTCGGAGCATTTACACAGATTAAAGTAAAATTCAGGTATCACTTTATAGATACTTGGGGCTTTGGTGATGATGACCGCGCCTGGGCTGCTGTTGCAGATGGTGCCAACGGAAGCCAAATGCGTGTAGGTTGGTCTGAAATTCCATCCACTTTAAATGGTACTGGCGACTTCAATACATCTGCATTTCGGTTAGCTAATAACTATGAAGGCACAGGCACAGAGGAAACGGATTATTCTGAAACGGGTGAGATGATGTTTTTCAAAAGCGGTAACAGCTTCTGGTTGTATTTCGGATCTGCACTGGATGAAGACACTAACAACGAACGATATGGTGTAGGGATGATCGAAGTATGGGTGAGATAATCCCCGCATGAAGCTACTTATTTCACATTTTAAAAAAAGAGATCATGCGATATAATCATATCCTATATTTATTAATAATGATGTGCTCGTCTTTCGGTATACCGTTGACAGCACAAAGCACCTGCGGACCGGAAGTGGTGGTCGATACCAATGGTTTTTCGGGCACTGCTTTTTTTAACTATGGCAGCCAGGCGCGTTCCAAAAGTCAATCTTACCGAACATCGGTCGCCGTAGGGCAAACGTTTGTGGGCTACATGGAAGACTTGAATTACAATATGACCGTGGGTTTTTATTCACGCTTCCTGCTTGCTCCTTTTGCATTGAAGGTAGATGCAACACAAGGTGACCTACTGGATCGGATCCAGGTGGCCTGGGAGATTGATGCACTCGGTCCATCACCCAATGAAGGATTTAATATCTACCGGGATGGTGTTTTTCTCGCCACCGTGGGAGCCAATATCCGCAACTACAATGATTTTAATGTTATCCCCGGTCGCCCTTATATTTATACGGTACGCGGATTGAATGCGTATGGTGAAGGGGTATCAAGTGATGCATTAGGGTTTCAGGTGCCTAACGGTGTCGTGACCGGATGGATTTCGACCTTAAGTGGTAGTCCGGTACCGGATGCATTAGTAACATTGACTCCAATGCAAGGATTTTCTGCAAGATTTGGTGCAGAAGATGCTGCATTTGCAATTGCCACCGCTTCACAAAATCCATTCCTTCCGACATTTGGAAATGATTGGACGATGACTTTCTGGATCAAAACTGATGAAGCCTCCGGGGATGCCAGCTTGATTCATATGAATCCTTCTTCATTGTATATCCGGGCTACAAATAGTTCGACAGGTGACGAAGGAATTGAAGTATCCACGACAGCAGACGGCACTCCTTTTCTGATGACCATCTTTCCGGATAGCACTAAGCATGGCTGGCACCATATAGCACTCAGTTTTGATGGCATTAGCAATCAGGGCAGATTGTATCTTGATGGTGACCTCCAGGCGATCGCACCCATGACTGCACTTTCTTCACCGGACACATTGCAAATGGCAGGAACCGGTGATTGGGAAGGCCGTCTTGATGAGCTGCGCATCTATCAACGGAAACTCGACGAACTCGATTTTGGTCAGGTGATGGAAGGAACAGCTTCTTCCCAAACACCATTCCTATCGCATTACTGGAAGATGGATGAAGAACTTGGGGAAAAATCATATGATATCATCAAGCGTCACAAATTGTATTTCTGCGGAGCTCAGTTTGATGCAGACCGACCTCCTGTACATACTGCGGGTATCTCTAACGAAGATGGTTACTACTCAATAGAATCAGCTAGCTATGGTACCGGCACAACCTTCCTCGCACACCCGGAAAAGAATTTCTACATGCATCGTGCATTGAAGTTGAATCGGAATGAAGCGGATTATGCAATACTTCCTAATTTTTCATTGACTTCAAAATCAACCATCGAGCTATGGTTGAACAGTGCCGGATCTGATGGGACGCAATGTGTCCTTTCCAAGGTATGGGGCGCCAATGAATTCAGATTGATGCTGGTTCCGAATGGTCTTGATAATGATATCATCGTTCACCTCAATGGCCAGGAATATACGTATGGAGTGCTGGGTAATGGATTTCAGCATCTCGCTTTCACGTGGGATAGCTCTACCGGAAATCTGGATGGATTCAAAAATGGCGTGATGATCAATACCCACACCTATGCAGGTGTTACCGGCAATTGGTCCGATCCATTAGAGAATTGGATATTAGGTGCCCGTAAGGATGGCATATCCCGGACAGATTATTTTGGTGGCTTGATTGATGAAGTGGCAGTATATGATACCACGCTTTCAGCAACAGCTATCCAGGAACACTTCGAAGATTCCAGAGATCCGCAAGAAAATGGTCTGCGCGTTTATTACCCGTTGGATGAGGGCAATGGCAACCGTCTGGGTAATATCGGTTCAGTATTCCTTGATGCCGGTTCAACCTATGGTACCGAGTGGTCTGCATTTGCGGCAAATCAAATTGAAGAACCTCACGTATTTGCCCCTTCTACCCGACAGGTGACTCTCAATCCGAGTGTGACCTCAGTAGATCAGGTTGATTTTGTCGATCGTTCGACCGTCGCCGTGTCTGGTTTTTTACGTTATGTCAATACAGATTGTTTTGCAAAAAATGTTGAAATTCTGGTGAATGGTGAATCTTTCTCCCCACGAATCTTTACAGATTCTACAGGTAGGTTTGTCATTGATTTTGATCCTGGTGCAACAGCCAGACTGACCCCTGTATTCGAAGACCACATCTTTGTTCCGGCCTTTTGGGATATCACAAACGTGAGTAGCCCGATTGCCGGTATTCTGTTCAATGATATCACGACTAGAAAAATTGAAGGTCAGGTCGCCGGTGGATCATGTAAGAAATCAATTATCACCGCACCTCCGGGGATGGGGCAGGGAACCTTCTGCATCGTCAAAGTGCGCTCGGCAGACGGATGCCTGGAGCGTCAGTTAGTCATTGACAATCAGGAAGGAAACTTTGAATTTGACAATCTTCCTCCGTTGGAGCTTCTGACAGTAGCTGTTGTAGAGCATTCCAACCCAATGATTAAAACCGCTTTCCAGGTACAAGGAGGTTCAGCGGTTGATTTGACTAAAAATGATACCATCGTCGATTTTATCTATTTCGCTCCGCCGGAAGTGGAAATAGTCAGTGGACTTGACCCATATTCGCCCGAATGTGATCAGATCGTACTGGAGCAGGGCGAACCAATTAGTATAGTGATTCGGATGAAAGAACAATATGTAGCGTATGGCGGGGATGATGGTATTTGCTATCTGGATTCAGCAGCTATTAGGGTAATCAATGGATTCTCTGACGAAGACTTGGATACAGTGATGAGTAGTGGTGCCCTGACCTATGAATTTATAGTGGGCTCCCCTAATCCTTCACCACCTTATCGCAAAAGCTTACAGGTCCTTGGCACCTCCCCGGGAGGAGTAGAAGGTAGTTTGACTAAGCAAGCTATTATCACCGGTGTAAGGAATAAATTGAATACGTTCACCACACTGCTGCCAGAAATTCCTACGCTTATCCTTCGCGATCCACCAGGGGATGGTAGTTCCTCATTTTTGGAACGCAATGAAAAGGTGTGTAAGAAAACAGTCATCGTCAATGAATTGGAAACAGGTTTTGGCGCTGATCTGGAAATAGAATTGGCACCTTCCATAACACTTGTTTTGGCTCCACTGGGGATCGGAACGATTGAGACCATCGATCCGGATGTATTACTCAGTACCGAAGCGCAGGTCACCTACAAAAGGGTTTCCAATAATTCATTTGAAACCTGTGTGAGCTTTAGTACAAAAGTATCCACGAGCGATGGTGAATTGATCGTCGGCGGAGAAAGTGGCGGGGACGTTTACCTTGGAGAAGCCCTCAATATTATATTTGGGCTTGCGGACAAAGTAAGTTTCAATGACACGATTTGTGAAGCCGCAGTCAAAGTGGTGCTGAATGTTGAACCGGGAGATTTTGCGACTACGTTTGTGTACTCTGAATTTAATATCGTAAACAACGTGCTTCGCTATCTCAATCTCCTGGCGAACGATCCGGAGGCAGATTCTGCAGAGGTCGTGCGCTATCTCGAATCCACATCCAGATGGGAAGCTATACTGGAAAGGAATGCCATGTTAAAAGATAGTTCGGAATTAATCCGGAATATTTCTTTTGACGCAGGGGCAACGTATGAATATTCAGAAACCAGTGACACAACATCCAATACCACAATTGAAAATTCAATCAACAGCGAATTCTCTCTGGCCACCGGCTTTGGATTTTCATTTAGTGATGTAGGCTTCAAGGGCAATATTAAATTCATCACGAATACCAGCAATAGCTTTAATGATGAAAGTGAAACAGCAACCGGAGTGCAAACGGGTTATACCCTAAGCGATAATGATCCGGGCGATGCGTTCACAGTGGATGTGAGTATGGATAGTGTGTACAAAACACCTGTATTCAAACTAAAGGCGGGTCAGAGTTCCTGTCCATGGGAGCCAGGCTCTGCCAATCGGGAAGGACCAAATCTTGAATTAGCGCCCGGTTCACAATTTGTGGCCTCTAATGTTCCGGCCAATGAACCAGCCGTGTTCCAATTTAAATTAGGCAACCTTAGCGCTTCGAATGAAGACTGGACCTACGCCTTTACATCTGTCGCTGCAAATAATCCAAATGGAGCCATCATTAAATTGAACGGGCAGCCTTTGAATTATCTGGAGAAATATATCATTCCTTACGGTACCTCTCAGATGGTGACCATGACGGTAGAACGTGGCCCGATCGAATATGATTATGACAGCTTGCTCGTAGCCTTGGTGTCCGAATGTGAGTATGAGCGTAATTTCGCGCTTTCACTTCCATTGGCAGGCGATCCTAAATTCTTTTCAGGCATTCATATCGGTGCCCATTTCATCCGACCATGCAGTGAAGTCACCATCAATGTACCAGAACAGGATTGGGTGCTCTTCCCCGATCCACTGACCCCGGGACCTGATGATGTGAGACGTATTACGGTCTCCGAATATGATACGACGGAAGCAAGTTTTAAACTCATCAGAGTACAATACAGACGTTCCAATGGCGATGGAACATGGATCAACATACCGGGGATCTCAGATCGGTACAATCCGAATTGGGTAGACTTTGATGCATTGCCTGAACCTAAACCTCCGGTGTTACAACCCGATTTTACACAGTTTTTCTGGGAGACCACCGGTTTGTCAGATGGTCCGTATGAAATCCGCGCTGTCACAGTTTGTTCAGGAGATGCTACAGACCGTCCGGGCTATTCGCAAATTATTAAAGGCCGTATTGACAGGGAACCACCAAGTCTGGTAGGTGTGCCACAGCCATCGGATGGCGTGTATCAGGTAGGGGATGAGATATCATTCACATTTAATCAGGATGTCAATTGCAGCAAGTTGATTCAGGCCGACCTGCTGAATCCAAACAATGTGGGGCTATATGATGCGACTACCAATACATTGATCGATGCCAATATCACCTGTGTGGATAATAAAATAGTCATCGATCCTATTTTCCAAAATGAATATTACGAGAATCACATTATGCGTGCTGAGTTGCATTACATAGAAGACCTTACCGGAAACGTACTCATTGAAACGGATTGGGAATTCTATGTAGATCGTAATGAGCTAGCCTGGTTGACCGATAGCATCGGCCTCACGAAGTACGAAGATGAAAATAAAACCATCACTGCGAAGATCCATAACAGAGGTGGGTATCCGGTTCCATTTACAATTCAGAATATTCCTGATTATGTGCATGTGACGCCTGATGCCGGAACTATGGTGCCTAATGAGATTCGTGAGATCCAGTTTACAGTTGATTCAACTGTAGCGAGAGGTTGGTACTCGGATTCCATTATCCTGCATACAGAAACTGGTGAGAATCCATTCTTTATGGGCGGTGATGAAGTGTTGCCTTTTGGAGCACGTGTCATCTGCAGACCTCCAAGCTGGCATATGAATCCTGCGTTATATCAACTGACCATGAATATGAATCTCAGGTTTATGATCGATGGGGAATTTTCTGCAGATGCAGAAGATCAGGTGGGTGTTTTTATCGCAGGTGAATTGCGGGGTACGGCAAAACTGGAATATGTGCCTGCGTATAATTATTGGGTTGCTTTTGTGACCGTGTATGGGAATTCAACAGATTCAGGTAAGCCACTGGTGTATGAGATTTTTAATGCAACTGAATGCCTTCACTATCCGGCCACGCTTGCCGGCAATACTACTTTCGTTTCGAATGGTATCGTCGGTACTCCGGCTGCTCCGGGTATTGTGACAACCGGTAGTTTGCTGCTGCGGGAGATAAATGTGAGAACAGGCTGGAACTGGATTTCATTCAACCTTGGATTCCCAAATGCTGCAATTAACACGGTACTAGGAAATATACCTAATCCGAACAGTGATCTGATCAAGGATCAGTCTAAATTCAGTGTCTTTGGCAATGGTACCTGGTCCGGCGCTTTGAACTCGATCACGAATAAGTCACTGTATTTGTATCAGGCTGCGCAACCGAATACGATAAAAATCACTGGTACTCCTTTGATCCCATCAGCTGTGCCAATATCAATCGGTGCCGGTTGGAACTGGATCGGGTATATACCTAATTTTAAGCTCACGGTCAATGATGCACTTGCTTCTATACCAAAACAGGCAGGTGACATCATCAAGAGTCAATCAGCATTCGCTCAATATGTAAATAGCACAATCGGTTGGGTGGGAAGTCTGACGCATCTGAATCCACTCTCAGGATATATGCTTAAGACTGCGTCACCGGGTACAATTATATTTCCTAATTCCGGGTTTACGGAGGATCCGATTGTTTCACGTGGTGCACCGCCATTGCCGCAAGTATGGTCAGTGGATCCTACACAGTATGAGCATAACATGACACTCATTGGTATGTTTCAATATAACGACACCAATGCCACCATGGAGGATATGGAGCTTGGCGCTTTTGTTGGAGAACAGATAAGAGGTGCAGCACAGGCGGTGTACATTGAAAGTTTGGATGCATATATGTTCTTCCTGACGAGTTATGCCAATACGATCGGCGAACAGTTCCATTTCAAACTATATGATCCTGCAACAGATGAAATGCTAGACCTGACTGAGCAGATGGCCTTCTCGCCCAATCTGCATCAGGGAAGCATTGCCACACCGTTACCGTTTACATTACAAACCACTGGCACTGTCGAAGCGAAGGAAGCACAAATGTTTGACGTATCGCCTAATCCATTCCGTGATGAAACGGTATGTCGTTTTGTGTTGAAGCATGATCAGGATATTTCCATGAGCATCAGCGATCTCAATGGTGTAGAAGTGCATCATACGCGGATCTTTGCGCAGGCGGGGTACAACACGCTTACCTGGAATGGACGTTCTCAGTCGGGTGTGGGATTGAGTAGCGGAGTGTATATCGTTCGGTTGAAAACTGACCAGGGAATCCTGAGCAGGAAAGTGGTATTACAGCGATAAGGATATCAGCCGGACAGTGTGTAACATGGTTTAATACGATTAGCATAATTTGAATGCAGCCGGTCCCTCTCCAGGGGCCGGCTTTTTTTTGGGCTATACACAGTTGATATATCTAAAAGCGTAAAATAAAGGGACTGGTGATCAAGGCATTAGTAAATGAGGGATTGTGTATATATAACTTATTTCATTTTTCTGACGACGAGAACTTTTTGATTAGAAAATTCCATCCAGGCGTAATCATAGACCAGCCAATATGTTTTGCCTTCTTTATTAAGATAGTGTCCGGTGTGGAATTCAAATCTGAATTTAGCCTTCAGGAGAATCATTTTGTCAAACATTTCTTTCCGGGAATCTCCCATCAGGGTGGAGAGGATGATGTGGTTGCGATGGAGTAATTGATCGATGGTTTTAACATCAGATTTTGTGCGAGCCCGTTGCCCATAATTGTAATTGTTTTTGCCGGAATCACTCAAACGGATACTGGAGCGGTATCAAAAACATTATCTGACTTCCTATTGGTATTTTGAAGGACAGGAAGGAGGCCAATATAGTGTCCGCAGCATCCAGGCAGTCTTTCATCGTTCACTGGAGAAGTCTAAAGTAGAGGCTTATGCGACCGTGCATACCTTGAGGCATGCTTACGCTACGCATTCGTTGGAAGACGGAGTAGATATACGCACGATTCAGGTAGCTCTGGGACATAGCTCGTCGAAGACGACAGAGATCTATACGCATCTGACGGATACGAATAAATTCAGGCGAAAAAGTCCGCTGGATAATCTGGATATTGACTAACTTTGGTAGATACAAGAGATTATACGCAATAAACCTGCGTATAAAAAGATGTTCCTCACAATTAATACAATTTGATTTTGATATTACGTTTTTTAAAATTCATAATGGTTGGGATGGCTTTCTTCGGTTGTACTCACTCGGACAAGAATGAAGACATTAAAATTGACAAAACTCAATATCCAAACATATTTGATGTTTCGAACATGGAAGACTCCCTTTGTCAAATTGGGATTGAATTAGCACATGAGGAAAATGAAAATGGGAAATTAGGCTATTACACTTATGGTTTGCAGGTCCCAAACTTTAATTCATATTTACTCCACAAACATTATAACATCGAGGACAAAGGAGGTTCCTGTTTTATAGAAAGATATGGCGTTTGTTATAATGAAATCATGAAAGAGGAAATCCTAAAAACATTTGGAAAAACCATTGCTGAATTATCTACAGAATTACAACATGAAGCAGACAGTTTTATGTTCGCTGGGGGCCCAAATGGGGTCAAATATAAACGCGGATTCAGAGCAAAGCCTAGGGATGTTTATTGTAATTTAATCTTCCCTGAAGAGGTAGATACTAATAAAATGTATCCACGAGTCATTGTAGAATTGACAATTGATACATTTGGAAAAGCTGTCAATCCTAAAATTGGAATAGGGTATTCCAAATCCTTTGATGAGGAAGCGTTAAGAGTAGTAAAGCATTTAGGTGACTGGGAGCCTGCGACTCATGAGGGAAAAAAAATAGTACAAAAGGTATTAATAGCAATTCCCTTTGATCCGAAACACAAACAAGATTGTGACTGAAATATAAAAACTGTGAGGAACAAAGTATACTATCAAGAGAGGCTAAAAGCCTCACCTGCCAGTATACTAAAACGTTGGCTGCCATTTTCTGACGCTGTATAAAACCAAAATTTAAATTAAAATAATACTAGGATGAGAATGATACTTTTGATATTAGTAATAATTGTAGCTGGATGTAAAAATAGCGAATC
>JBBKXT010000272.1:0-3630 GCA_037969625.1 Saprospiraceae bacterium | reverse complement strand
ATCATATATTGATCAAACGAGGAGGTCGTAATCTCTCAAGTACAACATCTTTGCAAGAACAATATAAAGGGTCTCATCGTCTTCAATAGGCAACCTAAGCTTTTTGTCGGATTTCAATTTTCGGATATCTGGGATGAGGTTGACATGTTGCAAAGTATCTAGTATTTGCGCAAATCCGCTGTTCAGGTTTATTCTAAAACCTTTGGTTTTGCCATGCATAATGATAAAATTACCTTCAAATGCGATATCACCAAGCTTTAAGGTGGGGGCTATTTTTTCAATGATTTGTCTCCGGAATTGCCCACTTGCATTTTTCGAGAATATTCCACTTTCATAAGCTGTCCGGTAGGTTAAGTATTCTTGCCGGTTATCAGATAATTCTATATCATGGGCAATACTGGAAATTGAAATGAACAAATCAACATCCCTGCAAATTTCGGACAACACGATGGCTGGAATTTCAGATAAAGGGATTTTTTCGAATTGGACTTTTTGCCTGGAATCATTTATTCTGGTAGAATCACCTTTCGTAAAATATAAGTTCTTAGTAGGAACGGCATAGCTTGTTCTGTCATAATCAACAAGTAGATGAGCAGTGATATGCAAGGGTTTTACGTAAACTCTGGGCCAACTCATTCCCTCATGCTCATAAGTGAAAATCCATCCAGCGTTATTCGCGATGGCCATAAGTTTTTTGGAATGTAGAAAATGATGAGCAAATCTTGGCGTCTCTGTAAGCGCCAATTCAGACTTTGAAAAGGGATAATTTTCTCTAAAAACCTGCCTTTCATGCTGAACGATTTGATGGTTCCATATATAGTTCTGCCATTCCCTGATATTCTCCTCATCGTTCAGAACGGGATGCCAAAGAATAATGGAATCGTTAGGGTCAGGTTGAAATAGAACATTTTGATTCGTATATAATTGATGATTGCGAAGAATAACATCAATGTTCTTTGTTGTATTCGTCCAAACTAAGTTTTCAATATGAGGATATAAAAGATCGTTGCCGAGGATATAAAGTGCCCAATCCGAAAATTTCCAAGTCCTGTTAAAGAGCCAATAAGTGCGTACCCTCTTTTTCAAATCTTTGAATAGGGAGGTAATTTGTTTAATCTCAGTATTTATTTCTTTCAGGTCGTCTTCATATTTTTCAGCCGTATCATCGGGAATCTTTCTTATCGTTTCATTTTCGTTGTTGTGCCATTCCTTTACAAGTTTCTGATGGAGAATTGATACTGACAGGAAATAGGAACCTACCGGATATACTTTTTTCCCATCCTCAAAACCAAAACCAGGAATGGATCTATCCGCAAGTAATTCCTGAGGGATCGAGGAGCTTTCTTTGAACTTGTCAATGTGTTTTTCCAGTGCTTTTGCAAAAGTGCTGTACCGGGTTTTGTTTCGCATTACATTTAAAACACCAAACGCTTCTTCCATTTCAGTTGCGACCAAGGCTTCCAAAGCTATATTCCCAAAAAGTGTTGATTTGGCTCCCACCCCCTGCACTTTGGCATAACAGTGTTCGGCCATGGTCTTGAGAATACCTAGTGCCATTTCATTAGGATATGCATAAGCGCACGACCAGATCAATCCTTTCAGTGCGTTGGCATAGTAATCAAAAAACCACGCCTCTTCGTTCAAAGACAGAGAGAATAATACCTGCAATTCCTTAAAATATTTCTCAGGGCCAAAAGTTCCTACTGCGTCTTTAATAGATTGAGTCCATCCCGCGGAAGGTTTTCTTCCTTTCGGGCATTGGCAGATAACATCCATAAGGGTATACCAACTATCCTTCGAACGCAGTTGATCAATGTATTGATTCTTAAACCACGTCCAATCAGGATCGGAGGCAAAGAGGCTTTCTGCATCACCGGAAGATACTGACGGCTGCGATGCTTTTAGCTCTTCAAACGAAGTATCCGTTGAAAGAGTAAATTCCGGATTGAGCTCTATGGAGGACTGAAGTTCAATAACAAATGAACTGTATTTGTAATACGGACGTTCAATATACCAATCTGACATACGATCTCCGGTCAGTATATGCTGCTTAAAGAAAGCATGTTCCTTTTGATTCATAAATGAAAGGGCAAACAGAATAAATTTTTGTTGAGAATGTCCAAGAGATACAATCGCCGTAGGGATTGCGACCAAACGGTAAGGACTGGCTGCGTCACTTAGTATCTGGTTGACTTCAGAAACAAAATGATGTCTCGACAAGGTGATTTCTTTTCCATCCTTCACAGCCAGTATAATCGAACCATCATCTTCATTATCGCGATAAGTAATCTTGTTCACTTTCTTAAGTGTAACCCGAACCAATAGGTTTAAATCAGCTACAAAACGTTTAATGGTGGTGAAGGATTTATCGTTTTCCACATAATTCAGGTGGCTAAAACGGAACGCCCCATAGTGATAGATGAAAGGACTGAGACGTTGTAGCATCAATATGCGTTTGCCCTTGTTTTCAATTTTAGAAGCAATGGTCCTGAGCGCCAGCAAGCCGGGTTCGGAAGGAGTAATTTCCGCTCTCTGCCATAAAAGGGATTCATATTCCTGTGCCAATGCGTCTTCATACACCAATTGCTGAACGAGTTGTTGAAACAAAGGAGTTATAATATGATCAAAAAGGAGTTGATCGTTTGTATTCTTTATGCCTTTCCTAGATATTTCCATTAAACGCTTAAACCCTTCTTTAGTGCAATGACAGCGGGCACAAATCTCATCAAGCACAATAGCCCATTGTTTGGTACTGTTGCCTATGTATTCGTTTTTGAAGAAGTAAGACAAGTGTTCAAGAAAGAGCATTTCCTGGCCCTGGATTTCTATAAGAAGGTCAATGGCCTCCGGAAAATTCTTTATGGTCAAGCTCCCTCCCTTCACCTCTGAAAGAACCAACTTCAATTTGTTCAAAACATGAAACATTTCTGTATTCAGGCGACCACCATACTGTTGATTATACTCCTCAAGGGTGCGTGCGAAAGCAGTTTCGATCAAATGATCATACGGGCTCACGGTGATGATTTCCTTTTCGGCGGGACCATCCGGCGCTTCGCGGTATTTGACACTTGTAGAAGTCAGCAAGTGAAATAACATATATGGTTTTTCTTCAAATCGTTGCTCATTGACATAGTTAAAAAGTACGCGGAACTCTTCCGGATCGGCATTAAACTTCTGCGAACCAAAATCACATGGTATGTAACTGAAATTGGCATTGATGCGTGAATGAATCGCATGGAAATATTTTGCTAATTGGCCACTGATCTTGTATGGCTGGGCTAATTCAGGATATTGTTTGGATAAACGAGCATCGAGATGGTTTGTAATTTCTGACAGAAGGTGATCGTTTTTTTTCAAATGAAAAAGCCGGTCTAGCAGCCCATGATCGGGATGATGGTAGATCAAGTAACGGAATGCCAACTTCAGGTAATAATTTCTTTGAACTGATTCGAAATGCGTTTCAAAATAGGATTGATTTTTATTCTGGTCTTTGAAGAATAAAAAGGAGGGTTCAAAACTGTCTTTTTCAAAAACTGAGATGTTCATCCGGGATGCGTTGAACCAATCCAACATCAGGTTATATACTTCTTCTGATATTGTATTTGATACAATCTGGTTTTCGATTTTAAA
>JBBKXT010000271.1:0-19678 GCA_037969625.1 Saprospiraceae bacterium | reverse complement strand
GAAGGGGGGCGTGGAGCCGGTGTTGCTCAGGGATGTCAGGATGCGATTGATATTTACTTCTCCACTTTTGCAAAATCATTTGCTTGTACCGGTGGATTTTTGGCGGGTGATAAAGATATCATTCAATACTTGCAATATGCGATGCGATCGCAGATTCACGCTAAGAGTTTGCCGATGCCGATCGTAGAAGGAAATTTAAAGCGCCTTGAACTAATGCTTGCACATCCGGAATATCAGGAAAAGCTCTGGCATATCGCTACCACCTTGCAGAATGGACTGAAAGAACGTGGATTCAATATTGGTGATACGAATACTGTAGTCACTCCTGTATACCTTACCGGAACACCTTTCGAGGCGACGCAAATGGTTCTTGACATGCGTGAAAACTATGGCATCTTCACTTCGATGATTGTGTATCCGGTGATACCGAAGGGTATGATTTTGTTGCGTATGATTCCTACGGCTTCGCATACAGATGCTGATGTCAAGCAGACTTTGGATGCTTTCTCTGCTGTGTCAGAAAAACTAAAAACAGGTAGTTACAAAGACCAGGTGGACAATCCGGTGCTGCAATAGCATGAAATAAAAATGAGATTAAATTCCGGTTGATTTAAATCGGTTTGTATAAAAAAAGCCCGTGAGGAATCATGGGTTTTTTTTATACTGTTAATTCAATCAACTCTTTATAAACCCATCCTCCATCAGTGCATCCTTCAATCCTTCCTCAAAAGTAAATTGTGGTTTGAAATCAAGTTCTCGGACCATTTTGGAATTATCGACGCGCCAATTTCTGGCCGTGATTTCTTTGATCTTGTAGGGGCTGACGTGCAGTGGTTTTTTCATCAGGCGATGAATGAATAATCTGATGTAAGAGATTCCTAAAAGCAAGCCACGAGGCACTTTAATCTTAAAGGGTTTTAGGCCCAGATGTTTTGCGAGGTACTCATTGACTAACGATGGACTGTAGTCATTTCCATCGGAGACCACATAGATCTCACGGTGTACATCTCTATCGATGGCATCCCACAAAGCTCTCGAGATATCTTTGACATTGACAAAACTCACCAGTTGATCTTTTGCTCCCAGTCGAACTGCAAAACCTTTCTGTACTATATTGACGATCGTGTGGACAAACTTAGTATCTCTTGGACCGTAGATGGAAGTGGGTCTGAAAATAATCCAGTCGAGATCCGGGATGGCTTTAATTCTTTTCTCCGCTTCCCATTTGCTGATTCCATAGGGTGTGAATGGTTTGACCGGAGAATTTTCATTGATAGGTTCCATCGACTTAGGATCACCAGGCCCCATCGCCTGCAGACTGCTGATGAAAATAAACTTTTTGAAATTCGGTTGCGTTTTTAGTAACTCCTGCACAAAGAAATCGGTGAACTCAACATTCCCTTCATAAAACTCTTCGATGCGTTCCGGTCTCGTCACTCCGGCGCAGTGGATGACATATTCAAAGCCACCGGTCTCTGCCGCAAAATCTTTTAAGCGTTGGCTTAGTGTTTCTCGCTCAGAAAATTCTAAAAAGAAGCTTTTGGTGCCATCTTGTAATAAGGCCTTTTCGGCATCATTGCGATAGCTGCCATAGACATCGTTTCCTCTGCTCTTTCCTTCTGATTGTAGAAAGCGGCCCACAAATCCGGCGGCTCCTGTGACTAAGACACGTTTATTTTCCATAGAGGGCAAAGATAGGTTTTGATCGGGGAACTGACGATCTAATCAACATTGAAGTTCAGGCGGAGAAATTACCGGTTTCAGCCAAAACCTTACTTTTTCGGGCAGAAAAAATATCTCCCGCAGATAGCGCTGAAAAAATAGCATATTCACGCAGAAAAAATTAAAAGTCCCCTTTAGGGGATTTAGGGGCAAAAGGAATTGGGAGAATTACGAAAGGGTGAATAAAAAAAGTCTCCCGCAGTCCCGCTTAGCGGGAGCAGATAAAAATGCAGAAAACGCAGAAGGAATGACGAATGAAATTGAAGATCAGAAAAATCGGACTCTTAACTGAAATCGTCGATTAAAAATGTCTATTGTTTGACAAATCTTAAGATCTCTCTTTTGTCGCCGATGATATCAACAAAGTACAATCCGGAGGAAAGGTTCGAAATATCTATTTCATTTCCGATAGTGATACCCTGACTCATTAATTTCCCATGAATGTCTACAATTTTATAATCAACATCATCAGATAAGTTCTTTATATGAATCACGTTGACGGCAGGATTAGGATAGATAAGTTTTGGTTGATATGGATCATCCACATCTCCTATGGCGGAAGGGCTATCCGTCACTGTAAACTCAGCGATCATATTAAATGCAATGTGCGGCGTACATACATATTTATATAGTCCAGCTACTTGTGGCACATATTGAAAGAAAGTATCTGCCGGTAGTTGCCAGATTTGATCAAAGGGTTCAGCACCCGCCGGAATACTATCAGAAGTAATCGTATGGGTCATCGTAGGTGGATCGAGCGGAACCCATTGAATGGTGTCACCCAATTGAATTGACATTTGATTGGGCAGGAATTGGAAGTAACCATTCCACACCTGAATCGTATGAATAGTCGCATAAAGCGAACAAGTCGCAAATGTAAGGCTGATAAGAATAAATAGTTTTTTCATTGTAGTGGATTAAAGTGGATTTCAATAAATAAATACAAAGCATTGTGCTTTGCCTAAATACAAAGATGGGTATTTAAGATTAAAAGGGCCTCCGAAGAGCCATGTGTATGCTCCATGCATTCATTACCTTTGACCCACAAATCAGAATAAAATGTCTTTTAACACTGAAATCCAACAAGGAATACCTTCCACATTACCTGCCAATCCCGGTCGTGATCCCAAAATGCAACATGCGCCGATACGCAGTATAGATAGCTTGAATAGCGATGAAAGAAGATTGGCACTCGCCAATGCACTTCGTTATTTCCCAAAAGAATGGCACGCTACACTGGCTCCGGAATTTGCACAGGAATTAATGGATTTTGGACGAATTTATATGTATCGTTTCATGCCTACCTATGCAATGCATTCAAGGCCCATTGATGCATATCCCGCGAAGTGCCAACAAGCTGCGGCGATCATGCTGATGATTCAAAATAATCTGGATCCGCTGGTGGCTAAATATCCGCATGAATTGATCACCTATGGTGGTAATGGAGCCGTGTTTCAAAATTGGGCGCAATATCTTCTGGTGATGCAGTATCTCAGTGAAATGACGGAAGAACAAACCTTAGTTTTGTATTCAGGTCATCCGTTGGGATTGTTTCCTTCGAGTTCAACAGCGCCGAGAGTTGTCGTAACGAATGGCATGATGATTCCGAATTATAGTTCAAAAGAAGATTGGAATAAGTACAATGCACTTGGCGTCACGCAGTATGGGCAGATGACGGCAGGTTCGTTTATGTATATCGGACCGCAGGGAATCGTGCATGGTACGACCATCACTTTATTAAATGCGGGCAGATTAAAAAATCTTGGTGATGAAAAACTAAAAGGTGTTTCATTTATCACTTCGGGTCTTGGTGGTATGTCGGGCGCACAATCAAAGGCGATGATCATCACTGGTGCTACTGGTATCATTGCGGAGGTTGATCCGGATGCGATTCAACAACGTTTGGCGGATCAATATATCAGACAAGAAGATATTCACACGAGCCTTGATGATCTGTTATCGGCATTTGTGGATGCTAAAGAAAAAGGGGAAGCAAGATGTTTTGTGTATCAAGGGAATGTTGTGGATTTGTGGGAAACTATTGTTGAGAAAAATATTCATGTTGAACTTGGGTCGGATCAAACATCCTGTCATAACATGGACAATCTAGGCTACTGTCCGGTGGGCTATACGTGGGAGGAAGCAAAGGCACTTTTGGCAAAAAATAAAAAAGCATTTGATGATGCCTTAGACAAGACTCTTCATCGTCACGTCAATGCCATCAATATAATGTCAGACAGAGGCATGTACTTCTGGGATTATGGCAACGCGTTTTTATTTGAAGCTGCAAAAGCTGGAGCTGCAGTGATGGATGAAACACAGCCATCAGGTTTCCGATATCCCTCTTATGTTGAAGACATCATGGGGCCGATGTGTTTTGATTATGGTTTTGGTCCGTTTCGATGGGTATGTACCTCCGGAAAAAATGAGGACTTAGCAAAATCGGATCAGTTAGCTGCCGAGACTATCAAGGAGTTATTAAAATCCTGTTCTGAAGAAATAAAAAGTCAGCTGACGGACAATCTCCATTGGATTGAAAATGCAGGAACAGATATTCCGAATGTCGGTAGCATGTCCAGAATTCTTTATGCGGATGCAGAAGGGCGAATTGAAATTGCCAAACGATTTAATAAAGCGATAAAGGATGGTTATCTAAGTGCACCTGTTGTACTTGGAAGGGATCATCATGATGTGAGTGGTACAGATAGTCCGTGGCGCGAGACGTCGAATATTTATGATGGTTCGAAGTTTACTGCGGATATGGCGATTCACAATGTCATTGGTGATGCGATGCGTGGTGCTACCTGGGTGAGTATTCACAATGGGGGTGGTACCGGTTGGGGTGAAGCGATGAATGGTGGTTTTGGACTGGTGTTGGATGGCAGCGATGCCAGTGAAAATGCCTTACAGTCGATGCTCCATTGGGATGTGAACAATGGCATAGCACGAAGAGCCTGGGCTAGAAATCCGCATGCGATGACGACTGCACAGGTGGCGATGGATCGGGAGAGCAGATTGGCGATTACCTTGCCGAATATTGTGCAGGAGGGGGAGCTTTTGAAATATTTTAATGACTGAAAGAAAAGGGTGAACGGTAAACGGTAATTTCAAATGGATGAATAAAAAAAGTCTCCCGCTCCCAATCGATCGGGAAGCGCAGATTTACGCAGAAAGAATTAAAAGTCCCCATTAGGGGATATAGGGGCAAAAGCGATTGGGTGAATTTAGAAAAATAAGACTTGAGAATTTTAGACCTGAGACTAAATTACGAATTTCGAAAATAATTTTCCTGCGCCTCTGCGTGCGTTTTTTTACTTTGCGTTAAATAAAGACCTGAGACTTTTAGACCTGAGACCTAAGACTAAATTATGCGTTACTCGCCTTCGCAAAATAGCTATGGTGGGCGAAGCGAATTAATAAAATTTATTTCACAGGCCTCTGCGTGCGTTTATTTTCTTTGCGTCTTTGCGCCTTTGCGTGCGTAAATAAGTTTCCTGCGCCCGATCGTTCGGGATCGCAGAAAATCTAATAAGAACGCGCAGAAAAATAATAAGCCTTGTTGATTCGAGACTATAACCCTTTAACCTCTTAACCCTTAAAACCTCTTAACCCCTTTAACCTCATCATCTACTGACAGACACTTCAATATGAAATACACACTTACCATCACCATTCAAAAACCTATAAAGGAGGTGATCAAACTTTATACTAATAGAGGGATGTTGAAACAGTGGCAACCCGAACTATTGAATAGCAAACAGATTGAAAACTATCCACATCCAAAATATACACATCAACTTGCATTGGGCAAAAGAAAATTGGTATTGACGGAGACGATTATTAGGCATGAACTGCCGGAGCATTTTGATGTAAGTTTTGAACTAAAGAATGTGGCTAGCAAAAACTACAACTCATTTACAACGATAACACCCCACTCCACTCAATGGATCTGTCATACAGAATACAAATTTAAAGGCATTATGAATCTCGTTTCTTTCTTTATGAAAGCAGGACTTAAGAAACAGTCTGAGATGATTATGTCAAATTTTAAAAGATTCGCTGAATCCAGATAAAAATCATGGATCTGTCTACCTTCCATAACCAAATAACCTACATAACCTCTTAAACTGGACACAAACCGGCGCTGCATGTGTCGCACGCTCACCACCCGCAAGGCTAAACGGCAAGAGTGCCAAACTATCCACTCGCCACATCACTAAATAACCCTCTAATCTCCTAACCTTTTAACCTTTCTAACCTCCTCGCTATCTTCCTTAAAACCACTATGTTAATTCGATTAACGAATGATTAACAGGCTATTAGCATCTTGTTATCTTGCCGTTTAGAGAATGTCCTTACTTTTGGCATTGATAATTCGATTCAATCTAACTCTTCAAATTCTGATCTTATATGAAACATTTACTTGGTATGCTCGCCATTGCGTTAATGGCATCTTTCCAATTGTCAGCGCAAGCGACAATTACAACTCAGGAAGCTCCGACTTCAACTTCAGGTGCAATCATGTCACTTGAATCTGATATCGTGGATTATGGAACGATCGATCAAGGTAGCGAGCCACTTCGTGTTGCTACGTTTACAAATACAGGTACAGAGCCTCTGATAATCTCAGGTGCTAAAGGAAGCTGCGGATGTACAGTTCCTAACTGGCCAAAAGAACCAATTATGCCGGGTGAAACTTCTCAGATTGAGATTCGCTACGATACAAAGCGTGTAGGTGCTATAAACAAAACTGTGACCGTTACTTCTAACGATCCAGCCGGAAAGCATGTCCTTCGCGTACAAGGCACAATCAACAAAGTTGATGTGGAAGACGGTGTTCCTGAAAAAGAATCCATCTTCTCTAAGCCTAACTAAGATTGACTTAGACAGAACCTTTATTCAGCCCGGATAGCGACACTATCCGGGCTTTTTAGTTTCTTAGCCATTGATTCTTCACTAAAACTACTGCCTGAAAGATGATTGCACTTCTTTCCCCATCAAAAAATCTGCATAATGTGCCCCAGGAAGCACATCGTTTTTCTCTCCCCAGACTACCGGAAGAAAGCGAAAAACTCATAAAATCACTGCGAAAACTCAAGCAAACGGATCTACAGGATCTGATGCATATCAATGAGAAACTAGCTAGCTTAAATGTTGGTCGGTACAAAACCTATAGTTGGCCACATTCTGATACTAACGCCACCGCAGCTATCTACACATTCAGAGGAGAAGTATATCTCGGATTTGAAGCAGGGACGATGACCAAAGCTCAGGCAGAAAGAGCAGATAAGCATGTTCGAATCTTGTCAGGCTTGTATGGCTTACTCAAACCACTGGATCTGATCCAACCCTATCGCCTGGAGATGGGTTCCAAATTAAAAGTAGGACGCACGAAAGATTTATATTCCTTCTGGGGCGATCAGATTACCGATCTGCTGAATGAAGACATCGAAGTCTCTAAGTCCAAAGCAGTCATTAATCTGGCTTCCGTTGAATACATGACGGCCATAGATACCACCAAACTAACGGTCCCGGTCATCGATATTCATTTCCTGGAGGATCGGGATGGAAAACTAAAATTTCTATCTTACAATGCCAAACGATCAAGAGGTTGGATGGCACGCTATATCGTTGATCAAAACATCAAGAGTGTTTCGGCACTTCGAGGATTTGATTTACAGGGTTATGGCTATAGAGAAGATTTATCTGAGGCGAACAAAATGGTTTTTGTTCGCTAATCGATCAAACGATCAATGAAAAAATTACTACTTCCTGCCATTATATATTCGATCTGGATGGGATTACTCGCAACGGATCTTCCTGTCAATGGAAACTTCCTGCCCTCTGTCGGACGGTTTTTAAGTCCATTTCATGGTATATGGCAGAGCATTGATGCCAATGAAAATTCTTATTCGATTTCAGGACTTGTAGATAAAGAGGTTAAAATTCTTTTCGACGAAAGAGACATACCCCATATCTATGCCGCTACACTACCGGATGCTATTTATGCTGAAGGTTATCTTCATGCTGCTCATAGATTATTTGCCATGGATATTTCTACGAGGGCAGCTGCGGGAAGGTTATCTGAATTGATTGGACAGCGAACGGTCTTATTGGATCAGTTGGCGAGAGAAAAAGGATTTGAATACACGGCCATCAAAAAAGCTGAAGCGTGGGAAAGAGATTCTGAAAGTAGATTATTGCTCAAGGCCTATATAGAAGGTATCAATACTTATATTCAATCACTTGAATACAAAGATTGGCCACTGGAATACAAAATACTCTCCCATGCGCCAGAAACATGGACTATAAAAAACGCAGCATTAGCAGCCACCAACCTGGCCATTGCGCTTTGTCTTCGAGAAGATGATCTGAGTTATACCAATGCTCATGCGATACTATCCGATGATGATTTCTCATTTCTTTTCCCTTCTTTTAATTCGAAAGAAAGCCCCGTCATTCCTTCAGAAAAAATATGGGATTTTTCCGCGGTAAACGCCCCGTCGACCACTGAGCACAACGCTGAACCACTCCATCAAAACGAAACAGAAGACACCCGCAAGACACCCTTGAATGGAAGTAACAACTGGGCGGTGAGTGGTGACAAAACGACCAATGGTAACCCCATTCTTGCAAATGATCCACACCTTAAGCTCACATTGCCAAGTATTTGGTATGAGATGGAAATCAACACACCTAACATGTCAGTTCACGGCGTTTCAAATCCAGGACTTCCATTTATATTATTAGGATTCAATGAAGATATAGCATGGGGTTCTACAAACTCTGGACAGGATGTACTGGATTGGTATAAAATCACATGGCAAGATAGTTCGCGTCAAAAGTATCTTTACGATGGAGAATATATCAAGGCCACACTAAGGCCTGAACGAATAGTAATTCGAGGCACCAATCCAATCATCGATACCATTCGCTATACGCACTTTGGGCCGGTATCCCATATGGGTGATTATGTGGATCTAGCGATGCAATGGATTGGCCATGAACTATCAAATAAGAATGATGCGCTTTCTTTTCTTAATATAAATCTATCCAAAAATGAGGACGAATTCAGAGAGGCATTTAAAACCTATACCTACCCGGCACAGAATTTTGTTTTTGCTTCAAAGGATAAAAATATCGGAATCTTCATCACCGGACAATTGCCTATCAGGCCCGATGGTCAAGGTGAAGAAATAATCAACGGTGATCAAAGTGTAAAGAATTGGAAAGGATATATTCCTGCTGAACATTCACCCTTTATCCAAAACCCAAAAAGAGGTTTTGTGAGTTCAGCCAACCAGACACCTGCCGACACAACCTATCCATACCCATTGCTTGGCAGACGAGGCTTTGAAGATTATCGCGGAAGAATTATTAATCAGGTACTCGACACGCTGACTTCAATCACAGTTGAAGACATGATGGCTTTGCAACAAAACAATTTTAGTTTGATGGCATCAGAAATCCTCCCAGTGCTTTTAAAGGTTGTTGATTCTACAACTTGCTTAAATGACAAAGAAAAACAAATAGCCCATCAACTTTCAAAATGGAACTATCAATATCATCGCGATAGTTTATCACCTGTTTATTTTGAACTTCTCTTCGAAGCCTTAGAAAAATTGACGTGGGATGAACTGACCAATGCAGATATCATGATGCCTGAAGAGTGGCGGTTGATTGAGTTGGCCACTAATGATCCGAACAACAAATATTTTGATATACTCAAGACGACGGACACACATGAATCACTTCAAGATATTGTCTGTTTAGCTTTTGTTGATATGATGGAATCCTATCACAACTTACTTGGTGATCGAAATAAAAACTGGGGATCCTATAAAGAATCCACCATACCACATATAGCCCGATTTCCAAATTTTGGTGTTGATGCATTATCTACGTCCGGTGGTCGACATATCGTCAACACAATGAAACAATCGCATGGTCCTTCTTGGCGAATGATCGTAGAATTATCCGATCCACCACAAGCGTGGGTCAATTACCCCGGAGGACAATCCGGTAACACAGCTAGCAAACACTTCAAGGATATGGTGGGTGACTTTTTTGAAGATAAATATTATCAGGTATCCCTTCGAAACAACTCGGATGCGTGGGTACCGACCAGACAAATAAATATACATCCCCAATGACAAAGAGAACTATCATTGTTTTGATCATTCTATTGTTCGGAACTTTTGTTTCAGGACTCTATGGGCCTTGGTGGGCACCATCAGTTTTTATCCTTGCCGTGTCTGCTCTTTTAAATCTTAGTGTCAAGCAAGCAATGCTTACAGGTGCACTTTCTTTGGGTTTAGTTTTCTTGGGGATGACACTATTTTTACACGCAGGAGATGAGGCTGAAATCATTTCAAAAACGGGCAATCTACTTGGTGGCTTATCCTCAGGTGGTATGATCGGAGTTACCACCTTTCTTGGTATCATGACAGGTATGCTCTCCGGATGGATAGGCAGTTTGCTAGGAGATTTTTTTAATAAAAACGGGAAATAGAATTCCCCCAATCCGCTGTTTATCGAATTTTTCCCTTCCGTTGGTCGTAATTTCTTCCCTTGAGAAATTATTAGAGAGAATCTTTTGTTAAACTTGTGTAGTACAAAGGGAAGTTTTCTTAATATTCCTTTGCTTACAAACATTCAATTCAAAATTATATCCAACCGATCAAGTCAAGAAAAATATGCTTGAGACCGAACAAACACCGTTAGAAAAAAAAGAGAAATTTCGCAAAAAGTTTTTTCGCGATCTCACCAGTGGGATAGGAACAATTATTGTTCTTGTGGCGATTAATTTATTCTTAACTGGTGGCATTACCTGGTCAAAATACCCGATTTTCTTCTATGGTATTTTTATGTTAATGCAATTCTTTAAATTCATCCGCGTCCAATATTTTGATGAGGACTACAATGAGCGTGAAAGTCGAAGAGACCGCAGACAGAATCGAAGGGAAATTGATCAAAGTCAACCTGTAGAAGATTACAGCGACGAACTACTCCGACAAGAAGAACGAGAACTTGCTGATCTAAAAGAATACCGCCAGCCAGGCAAACCCTGGAAGGATGAAGACCTAGTGTAACACGCTATCCGTCAATTATCCTGATTAGGAATTTTACTGACTACAAACAAACGTTGAATACTATATCGGCCACCACCATGTGCGGCGATCATAAATAATCCGCCTGCAATAGCTATATTTTTCATAAACAAAATAGCATTCAATCGCTGGGTTGCTACGGGATCATTCCAGAAAGAATAAACAATAAAAGTCACCGGCACCCAATAGAGCAACAACAACCAAACACCAAAGCGGATTCGATAGCCAATCAGCAACATGATAGCACCAACAATCAGCGCAACAATTGATGTATACAGCAACAAATCTTGCCTCCAAAGTATACCATACTCCGCCATCGTCATTTTAGTTTTCTCTGCAAACATGATCGCGTCGACAGCTTCGAAAAAAAAGATGGCACTGATGAGTATACGTCCTATTAAATCAAAAAGTTGATTCATATTTTTTTTATTCTACTTATTTGGAACTAATAAAACTTTTTACAGCCATCGCTGTATTGCGGCCATCCATCGCAGCGGACAAAATACCGCCTGCATAACCTGCCCCTTCTCCACATGGAAACAATCCTTCTATCTCTACATGCATCCTAGTAGTTGAATCACGAGGTATTCGTACAGGACTTGACGTGCGACTTTCCGTAGCGACCACTACTGCATCAGGATCTATGTACCCATTCATTTTATTATCAAACCCTTTGATCCCATAGGCCAGTCGATCATAAATCCATGAAGGCAATAGTTCATATACTGAGGCTGCAAACAATCCGGGAATATAACTGGTACCCGGCAAATCCATCGATTTCTTCTTTGCAAGAAAATCTGTTACGCGTTGTGCCGGTGCCGCTTGTGATCCATCTCCGGCTTCAAACATTCGCTTCTCCACTTCCTGTTGCAACATGACGCCCATCATGGGACCATGTTTTTCATACGGTAATAAATCATCTAACTCCACAGAAGTTACCACACCAGAATTCGCATACGGACTATCTCTGCGCGACAGAGACATCCCATTGACAACAATCTCTCCGGGTGCTGTTGCTGCCGGAACAATCAATCCGCCGGGACACATACAGAAAGAAAAAACACCTCTGTTACCTGCTTTAGCATTTAGCGCATAACTCGCAGCAGGCAAATAAGGGCCGCGTGGTGTAATCCCATACTGACACAGATCAACAAAAGATTGTGAATGCTCAATGCGAACACCCAGCGCATATGGTTTTGGTTCTATGCGCACACCTTTATCTTGCAACAATGAAAAAATATCTCGTGCACTATGTCCTGTGGCAAGAATGACATGCTCTACTTTTATTTGCTCTGACCCATTGACTTCAATGGCGGTAATACGTCTTGGGGCACTTTCACTAAACGTTAAATCACTGACAAACGAATCGAACAAAACCTGGCCACCATGCTCGATAATTTTCTCGCGAAGATTGGCAATGATGCCGGGCAATTTATTTGATCCAATATGTGGATGTGCATCGATCAAAATATCGGGATGAGCACCACATTCAAATAGTATCCTTAAAATCGTATCAATATTTCCTCGCTTTCCTGATCTCGTATATAGTTTACCATCCGAGTAGGTTCCAGCTCCTCCTTCGCCAAAACAATAATTGGAATGGGGGTTGACGATACCCTCTTGTTGAATGGCTTTCAAGTCTCTTCGACGGGTTTGCACATCCTTTCCTCGTTCGATGATGATCGGCCGCAATCCTTGTGTTATACATTCCAATGCTGCAAAATAGCCTGCAGGTCCTGCGCCAATGATGTGCACCTCGCGTGCATTGGATACATCCGGAAGATCATCTAGCTCTCGCGGTATTTCCGGTAATGGATCACCTTCTGTAATCAATGCGCGTATCATTAACATCGGTGGTCGAAACCGGCCATCGATCGATCGCTTAGTGATTCTAAAACTTTTAATATTAGAAGCATGCAGGCCGGCAGCCTTTGCTAAATCACCCTTCAGCAGAGAAAGGTTTTCAAAATCTTCAGGGGCGATCCTGATCTCAACTTCTTGCATTAGTATATCCAGGCTTCAGGATTAATAGAGGATCTCACTTCATCAAGTACACGCTGGAGATTTTGCTGATCACAAGAAGTGCTGATAGCTACTTTCGTGAGCGTTCGTCCCCTTAATTCTTCGACCGTATAATTCATTGCCTTCAGTCGATCCACCATTTTTGAAACATTTATCGGATCACCGAACGCACCTACTACGATATAACATGGAGTCACTCCTTCGTCAATTGGTTGCTGTGGTGTCTCTGTGTTCGAACTATCACCTGGTGTATTTGTGGAAGGTACATTTTGGGCTGTTGAATCCAGTTGGTTGTTCGGATCCTTTATGATAGGGGTTGTCAACGTTGTATTGAGTCGCGCTTGTCTCAATTCATTCAATCGTTTTTGATTGGTCATGATATCCCATGTGAGATATGCGCACAAAATCGCAATCAATACGATGGCGGAAGTGAGCATGATCCACCACAACTTAGAATTGGAAGGATCTATTTTCTCGAGATCCTTTTCAAATGCTTCTCTTGTTTTTTCTACCGTGGCCATACCCGCGGCGGCAACGGTAGCATCTTCTTCCGTCGAAGTAATGGCTTCCGGATCGGGCGCTATAACTTTCGGAACATATGGTGTCGGTGGAACAAGGGGAACAAAATCCGCATGTGCTGCGCGGACAGGTTTAAGTTCTACAGATTCAAGTCCATTAAACGAAATATTAAACGCATCCCAATCCGGCGTAAATCGGAGGTTGCCTTGATCTGACTTAACAAAAACACCAAATTTATCAATTACATAGGGTGAGCCGTCTTTGGTCTCTTTCAAAACCGTTTTTACAAAATCGGCGATAGCTGTTTTAGGTGATTCTATATCCTCGCCGGAAGTGTATCGAATAAACGCTTCTAGTGTCTCGTTTGGTTGCTCTTCATCTGCTTTAAATGCACCAACGATATGTGGAGGTGAAATCTTTGAAGTTGACAAATCAATTTTTGCAGAATGGAAGATAGCCTCAAAACGACCCAGCCCTTCCACATAAACCGAAGGGGTCAATTGGAGAAGATCTAAAATATAATATGGGATGCGTTCAGAAAGCATGGTGCAATTTAACCAATTCAGAGAGTGTCCTGTTAATCGGTCAGTAATAATTATCGATTCTACTGACTAACACGTAAAAATAATGGCCTCAGGGAAATACAATTAAACATATAATGCTGTTATCCAATGCGTATTTCGAAAATCATACCATTTCCGGCTCAAGATTCTCCAAAACACCCACGGTGGCTGCTATGACTGCAAAAGGTGGTCCAAAGATCAATCCCAGCCCGGGAATCATCAACATAAAAATAAATACGATGCCATTGCCAATAGCTAAGCCTCGATGGGCTCTGACAAAACGAACGCTATCCATCCTGTTAAAATGTCTTTCAAGGGTAAAATCCATATTCTGAAACCCTGCATAATAGGCTTGGACAACAATAATGAAAATCCCTGCGACCCATCCGATGATGGGAATAAAACTAAGGATCAACAGAACCAATGTCCATAGCAATTCTCGGATGAGATTGCGAATATTTAATTGAACCGCTCGCACGATTTCTGATGATAGCTGGCGCAGCGACCAGCCTGCTTGATTAGACTGTCTGTAATGTTGTTCGACCTTTGCAGAAAGTGGACTTAGAAATGGTGCCAGAAACATCATAATAATGTATCTGAAAAGTATGATGGCTAGAAGGCTGATAAGAATATAGCCAATCCATTGTCCGGCTTTTGCAAACCACGCAGCACCCGTTTCAAAAGGATACTGTGCACCTAGCCAGGCACCAAAGTTATCACCCAATCCAATGATGGAAAAGACAAGACCAGCGCCCACAACCAAACTGACCAACGCAGGAATTAAAAAGTATACGCCAAGCTTTAATCTTGAGACAAGATGGAAGGCTGTGTTGTAATTAGTGATGGCATCAAAAAAACCACGCATCATTTTAGACTGTTATTTCTACAAAGGAAAAGCGATTTAAGCCTACCCTTGCTTGTTCAATAACAAAATACAGTAAAATCAAATAGATGCCATCAGACTCCCGACGAATGAAGGTCTAAAATATACGAATCTTAAGCACCCGGCTTTCTGACACGTTTTGTTTTAAACATTTCAGCGACCTCCTTTGGCTTCATAAATCCCCACTCAGGAAACTTATCCATCACAAAGTGCTTAATATCCTGGTATGGTGCGCTTCGCTTATCGGTAAAGCTTTTTAAACATTTTCTAACAAATCGTAACAGGAGTTCTCTGATTCGAATATTGAATTCCTGATTTGCAAAAATGTCCATGTACAACTTCATAAAACGCGCTACGCTATCATCAATGGCTGCTTCTTCCTCAGACTTTTTGTGATCCATACCAATGAGGACTTTGTAATCTTCTACAGGAAGGTGGTCTACGAGTTGCTCAAAATGTCCATAGATGGTGTGTCGGAGTGATTCGTTTATATTGGAAAGCCCTTCGTGATTTTCGTAAAACGATCTTGTCGTTTCAATGGAGTCTGCGTGTATATAACCTTTCTTATGGATCACATTAATGAGTGAAGAGTACTTCAGCAAATCATCTTCAATCGATGTATCCAGTAGCATATCGATGCTGTGATCAGAATCTTTGTCCAGAGATAAACCGCGCTCTTCAATCTCAAGCAAGTATTTAAAATACGATTCATTGAAATTTTTAATATTGGCACGTGCCTCATTGAATACTTTCTTAATCCAATCTTCATGTCCTTCATGTGGAAAATACCGGCCGAAAAGGCTTAGCATTTTCAAATATTCTTCTTCCTTCTTAAACTCCTCATTATTCAAAAACTCCTTAAAATTTGGCAGCAGACTCATGTTTATTTTGCCATGCTTAATTCTGTACTGAATAAAAGTTTCTAAGGAAGAGAAAAGTGTTTTCAACTCACCTCTGGTTTTTGGAAACTCAGCGGAGTGATAATTGTAGTGTGTAAACTGTCTATAATATCCATCATAAGCTGCTTTGCGGGCAGCTAAGGTGCGAAGCTTATCCAGCACCATGGACTCATAAAAGTTCTTGACGCGTTTGTTTTCGATCTGGTTGATTAGATTACTTACCCAAATCTCACTTGACAAGGCCAAACCTATCTGGCAGCTTTGTCCAATTTTATTTTTAATCCATTCAAAATTCGACGATTCTGCGAGAGCCAGGAGCACCTCTTTAAAAGGATCCTGTGGACGTTTATACTGATAATCTTTATCGATCTCTCCTCTTAAAACTCTAAACCCTAACGTCTTGGCAAGGTATAATCCTTCGAAGTCAGGATGCAGTACGGCAGATTCAAAAGTGGTTAGTTGTAAGGGATGGTTCTCTGCAACCGTTTCGTACAGTGCTTCTATTTGGGGTTCAAAAGCATCTCTGATCGCCTGATAACTGGCTTCTTCCTCATCCTCAAGATAAGTCGCCAACAAATCTGAGCTTTGGATGACACCCTTCAGGGTATCCAGTTCCATTTGGTATTTCTGTTCAAGTTTTTCCATAAGGCGATTTCATTAATATTCCTTTAATACATGTACACCTGATAAGACACAATAGGCCTTACCAGGTGTACAAAAATTCTTTAAACCAAAAATGCACTCTATAAAAGGTTCCTATTTAATCAACCTTTTGGGAATAAACTACTTCGAAAACGATTAGGCTTCCGGGGTAGTGTCTTTATTCTCTTCTTCCGCTGGCGCTTCAGCCGGAGCTTCCTCAGCAACTACTTCTGCTGCCGGAGCCTCTACTACTGCAGGAACTTCTGCTTCTACAGCAACTTCTTCAGTGGCTGCCTCTACCGGAGCTTCAACCTCATCTGCAGTTTCTGCCGCAGCCTGTGCGGCCAAGTCAACATTGATCAATTCATCATCGACCGGTGTATCTTGCTTTTTCTGCTGTGGTGGCTTTGCCTTACCTGAAATAGCCGTTGCTCGTGCTTTGCGCTCATCTTGCGTAGCGATCACGCGCGCCTGAATTTTGGCTTCTTTCTCATCGACCCATGCTCTGAACTTCAATTCTGCATCTTCCGGAGTCATGGCACCTTTAGAAACACCACGCTGGAGGTGCTTGTAGTACATGACGCCTTTAAAACGGAGAATAGCCCGAACAGTATCTGTTGGCTGAGCACCATTTTGAATCCATTCAAAAGCCTTCATTCGATCTACTTCGATGGTAGCGGGCTTGGTCATTGGATTGTAGGTACCAATTCTTTCGATAAAATTACCATCTCTGGGAGCTCTTGCATCAGCGATAACAATGTGATACAATGGCGTTTGCTTGCGTCCATGACGCTGAAGTCTGATTCTTACTGACATGCGTTTAAGTTAAAATTTAATGGTTAAAATACCTTGCCGGCCAACTTCACAAGTGAACTGCCGGTTTTTAACGGACGCCAAAGATACATGGAACTTCCTGATTTACAAAAAAATATCTCACCATGTGCAGGCTATTTCCCAGATGAATTCGACCCTCGAAGGCATTGTTCAGGTCTAAAAGCAACTTTTTATTTAAAAATCAAACCTAAATTTAAGATTCACCCTTCTGGAACTCAGATAGTTAGGGATCGCATATTGCTGCTGAAAGACAGTTTTGACCCATGTTCTGCTCGCCTCATTCCGCACCTGAAGCAGGTTAAATATTTCAAGACTCATCCAACTATCGCGGGTAAACCTGAAAAAGCTTTTTGGCCTTGTTTTTTCCCATAAACTGCTCCATAATCGAAAAGAAAAGCCAATATCCACCCGATGATAGGCCTTGTATCGATAGGCGTTTCGATATATTATATTATTATCCTTGATACCAAATGGCAGACCGGTACCAACGGAAAGATTCATATGCACCCTGAAATTTTCATTGTCCGGCAGATAATCCTGGAAAAACACATTCAGATTCATAAACTGATCCGTGGGCCTCGGCACATCATCCACCGGAGTACCTTCCAACTGCCCTACTTCCCGATCCAAATGCTGAACACCATCAAGTGCCTCTCTCGCTCGCAAAAATGAAATATTCACCCATGACTCCGCGCCGGGCACCAACTCACCGTTAATTCGAAAATCAATTCCCGCGAGGTAACCCGAAGCATTATTCTCTCCTGCATATCGAATGCGCACATTGTCCACTTCATAAGAAATCAAATCCCACAGTGATTTGTAATACGCTTCAATGATCAATTTAAACTTAGGGCCATTCAAACCTTCCGGACCAAAATCTACACTATAACCCGCGAGCACTTGAAATGATTTTTGCGCCAGCACATCCGTATTTACTGTACCATCCGGCATACGCATCTCGCGATAAAAAGGAGGTTGTACGTACCAACCTGCAGCGAATTTATAAGCTCTTCTATCAATGGGTGAATAGGTAAACTGAACTCTTGGACTCACCAAAAATTCATTATTGACATCGGTATAAGTTGCCCTGAGTCCTCCGGTGATTCGTATTTCCTTACCACTTCTAAATTGCTTCGTGTAGGTGTTTTGCAAATAACCACTATAGACCAATGAAGTGAGGTCACGTCTTGAATTTAGAACGTAAAGCAAATCCAAAGCTTCTGTATCATACGGCAATGAGAAACCAGCGGAATCGAGACGTTCCCATTCGTGAATTTTATCGGAAATATCCTGATAGGTAAATTTCAATCCACCCTGAAGGAAGTTAGATTCCTGCGGGCTCTTTTGTAATTCGATTCCCCCTTTGATTTCAGTATTGACAATTCCTGCTTGCAAAACATTTCGACTGTACACTTGCTGCGTTCCTTTTCCTAACAAGGCTACTTCCTCTCCGGCATCAGGATCGTTCAAACTTGTTTCGATCTGACTCAAGCGATACTGGCCGATGATATCAAGATTCTCTTGTTCGAGACTTTTATATCCGGAAACAAGGAATTTTAGAAACATCGGATTCTTTTTTCGATCCGGCACATAGGATAATGCCAGTCCGGTCATTCCATTTAAAAACAAATCACTTTCTGCCCCTTCAAACTCAGTCGTCAGGCGCAGTGCAAACGTGATCAGTCCTGTCGCAGTCTCAGCACTCACCGGAATGAAATCATACTTACTCTTATTGATATTTGCCATCAAACCCAACTGCCAGGTTCTGGACAAATCAAGCGTTGTGTATATTTGATAATCTGTAAAGGATGGTGTGTATTCTCCTTTTACATCTAACGAACCCAACAAATAAGCAGAAGTCTTGTAACGTGCGCCTAGCAAATATCGCCACCGACGATAACCATCTTTCCCAACCGGCACGCTGCCTTCGAGATGAGCGGAAGCGCCAAGCAAACTAAGCGAAACAGATCCTCTCAGGCTATCCGGAAGTTTATAACGCACATCCATGACAGAGGACATCTTATCACCATATCTAGCTTGAAATCCACCGGATGAAAAACTGAGATCACGAATTAAATCGGGATTTGGAAGACTGAGTCCTTCCTGGTTTCCACTGCGCACGAGGAGCGGTCTGTATATTTCAAAGTCATTGACATACACAAGATTTTCATCGTAGTTTCCTCCACGTACATTGTACTGTGAAGTTAACTCTCCGCCTGTTCCGCTGGAAGTTCCTAACGCAATATATGGAAGAAGGGATTCAAGATTGCCAGTGGTACTTGGCATCAATTTTATGGATTCAACATTCTCGCGAATCATGCCTGCATCATCTACCCGAGTATCTGTCACGATCACTTCAACATCTGATTTGACCGGTGGCAAAACAACATCAAACTTATATCGTTCGCCTGCTTTGAAGGGGCCGATCGTATGATCTATGTGTTCATAACCTGTGCGGCGAAACTGGAGCAAGATGCTTACTCC
>JBBKXT010000270.1:0-2577 GCA_037969625.1 Saprospiraceae bacterium | reverse complement strand
ATGATTTGACCTTCTCATCAAATCCGTTTAACGTACATAGCACCAGTGTAAGTGGTGTGCGAGGCAACCCGGGACGAAAACAGATCATCGAACTGGCAAATGAGTTTAGCATCAATAAGGCGGAGGAGATCATCTACCAAGTGCAAAACGCGATAGGCCATTGGCCAGTGATTGCTCAAAAATGTGGCGTAAGTAAAAACTCTACAGAAAGAATTCAGTCTGTGCTTGTACAACTTATCGATTAACACAAAAAGTACTTCTGAAATCAACCAAGGAAAAAGCGCAAGGCTTTAGGTCTTAACCTTTGATTTAATCCGACGCCCACAAAAACACCATCAGATCCTGGCCACCGGTGTTCCCGCCATGCTTTCAGTTACCAAATACGCCAGATAGCTGGCAAAAGGTTCAATATCTCCATGTACACTTGCACTTTCAAGAGAGGCCATATATCTATCGCGCTGTTCAACCGGAATTACTGTCCATGGATAGCCACCAGAAGACAACATGACGTTCAAAAAGAACCTACCCATACGACCATTGCCATCCATGTACGGATGGATATATACGAAAATGAAATGACCCAATACTGCCCTGACACCTGCATGAGGTTCGTTTTTTAGCAACTCAAAAAAAACAGGCATGGCCTCCCGCACGGCATCTTTGTTCAATGGCACATGGAGAGAGTTAGAAATATAAACCTGACTGCTTCGATAGCCTGCCAAGCCCGATGGTTTAATTATGCCAGCCGTCACATTTGGCGAAAACAACTCAAGATACCAGTCCGAATGATACTGATTCACCACTGCTCCCGGGTTTTCACCGGCAAGTATTTTTTCAATACTTTGTTTGACAAGCTGAGCAGCTTGCCAGTACCCTCTGGCAGCAAGAGCATCCCGTTGCATTTTATCAGATTTATCATGTATATTCAAATCTCCGCCTTTTACTTTTTCAATTAACTCTGGCGATACGGTATAGCGCTCAATAGATAGGGAATGATAGGCATCCGTCTGATAGATTTCATCTATTGATTCAAGATATCCTTTTTGATCATCAGGGAGACCTGGAGGCTCGGGGAAAATAGGCATGATGACATGTCTCATTTTTTCCCACATCAAATTTATTCTGTTGACATACGGCGATCTTTGCCTTGCATGAAGAATAACAGGAGAGGACGCTTTAAATAAGTCTTCTTCACGGGCATTCAAACCGGCAGCCTGCATGGATTTTATGATTTGGTCTGCTGTTTTGTCCCGGCCAATATTTCTAAAACCGCCAGCTAATCGCCCGGCAATGGTTGTATGCGATCCTTCGAGTAGTATTCGTAGTACGTCGCTGGCGTCATCCACCATGGCCAATGCTGTGCGCACTTCAATCGGTGATTTTTCATACATAACGGGTGAACAATGGATGAGGGCTGAGGGTAGTGTCAGGATCCTTAGTCCTTCCTTGTCCGTCAGATCTGCGATCCCTGGAAGAGGTGATCTCATGATGTAAAGAGAGGTACCATGTAGCAATTCAATAACGATATTGGATCCATTTGGAGACCTGACAATTAATTGATGTGGAATAGTTGTGCACCCTGCATGCAATAACAAAGATTGTTCGGCGGATAGGCAATATTCCTTACCATACTTTCCCTGCTAAAATTCTGCACAAAACCTCCAAAACGATATATACCATGAAGTGCTATCGCCAGGCCGCTCATTTGGATTGGAGGCTATATACCAGCCCTTGGTGACTTCTTTGATAAAACCGTTTTTCAGTAATCGCTCTCTATGCACCCTACCCAGATCTGCCGTCTTAATGCTTATCAATCCTTTCGTATCGGTTACTTCTTTTAGCTGGGCTAGGGATTCAGCAAGCAATTCATTTGGGTCCGCCATGCCATTAAGGTTTTGTTAAAATTAGTCCTGCATGCTTTGTTAAAATTAGTCCTGCATGCAAATATAGTGTAAATAACTAAATATCAATAAAATATAATAATAAAAAAGACGAAAAGGCTTCAAAAGGTAAAGGGATTAAACAACGCTCAGATCAATGTTTTTGCAGTTATGGAAAGATGCAAATTGAAAGAATGTTGAGATATGAACCCAAATTGATAAGGAATAACTGATTTTGAAGATCAAAAGCTATTCTTTTGCCGCTTCAGGATTTCCAACAATTTCTACAACATCATATCGGGCCAGACGCAGTATAGAAAGGATAATCAAATAGCCATAATATGGGCTGTATTGATAGGCTCTGAAAAATCCATGACCTATGTTGTTTCTCAGGTTAAGGCCAAAACCAGTGTAAATAAATCGAAAGAAAAGCAGATCGGTAGGGGCAATGCTTGCTTGCACCTTAGGTAAGTGCAATAGCTCTTCTAGTGTCTTCTCTTGCATCCCATTTTTTCGGTTTATTTTAATCGTATCCGCATCTATGGCCCAGGCAAGATCGCGGAGCATCCCTTCACATTTCAGGACCAGTGAATCAATCGCAGGAATTAACTCAGCTTGATGTCCTTCGTTAAGAATAGCCTTCTCCATCTCTTTGAAGAATATCTGAATGGAAGGCTTCAGCAACTCGAGCCAATTG
>JBBKXT010000269.1:0-28192 GCA_037969625.1 Saprospiraceae bacterium | reverse complement strand
TCAAATTAATTGTCAATTACATTTTTCAAATCATCCCATATGGATCCATGATCCTCTTTTTGGGGTAATTCTTCAATTTTATTCTTTTTCAAATACTCGAGTACAGATGTGTCGCAGGGTGAATTTTCCATTCTTTCACACTTTGGAATCCGCTGGCTGATTGGAATAGAAAGCAAAACAAAATCATATAGGTGCTTACTTAAATCCAATTTATGTGCATCGTGGCTGATGAACAAAACCTCATCGGTACTATTGTCCGGGTCGCCAACATTGACCAGCAATTCAAAATCTGATTCAACTTGCATTTCGATTGGGGCCATACAACGGTCACAAATCGTATTGACCTTCCCGGTGACTGCAAACAAAAGCGAAGCCACTCCTCCTTCTCTCAACAGATCCATTTTTACCGAAAAATGTCCTTTAATGGCCTCATGATCTGCATCAAAAAGGGCCAAAAAGCGTTGATCCAGCTCCCATTCGTAGTTTGCTGAGTCACTTTTCAGTATTGCTGCTGAAATCCGGTATGGTGCCAGTACATCCATCTCCTAAAGAACTTTTTTATTAAAAATGGAGCGCAAAGATAACACTATTTCTACAAATCCAAGACAGTAAAGCCCAATAATTAAGTGATTCTTGCCGGACGTGGTTGTTTGTATAAGTATCTGACAATTAATCATATAACCTTATCTCATCTTTGGCCTGCGTCGTTTGCCTCCTTGTTGCATGGATTGACCGGAGCGAAGATGGACAGCATTTCCGCTTTGATTGATGGCTTTTTCGAATTGCTTAATTTGCTCTTTCATGGGTCCTTCCGTGACGTTCAACTTCTTTACTTGGTGGAATATGCTTTTGGCTTGAGGCCATTTCCCTTGGGTTGCCTTTATATTGGCTAGCTGCAGATAAATAAGGGCCCGCTCATTATCCGAGGGCAATTTGAGTGTTTTAGCTTTTTCAAAATAACCTTCGGCCTCATCGGATCTATTCAAATTGGATGCAATGCTTCCCTTCATGATGTAGTAGAAAGCGCGATTTGTCACATAAAGCCAGCCTGGCTTTAGTGTCCAATTGAGTCTTTCCTCTGCTTCCACAAACTTTGTTTTTTCCAAAAGGACAGCAGCTGACTGGACAGTTCCCAGTAGTAAGTAGGAAACCAAAAATCCAAGACCTACCAAAAGGAAGGGGAAGCCGTACCAAAACCCCATGGTAAAAATGAGGATCAAACCACCCACGACACCCAGCAGGATCGCAGCAAATTTTATTTTATAATGGATTGTAAACATATGGCGAAGGTATGGAATCCAATCGTACGGATACTACTTGATTGACCGGGAAGTTAGAATCTATTTTATTGATTCCTGAAAGTCTATAAAAATGTCGATCTTTTGCCATTCATTATTTGGACAGAGACAAAACTTATGGCACTACAGGGACTGGATTGGGGTATCATTGCGGTTTATTTTATAGCAACACTATTGATAGGAATACTTTTTGCCCGGAAATCAGGCAGCAGTGTTTCGGAATTCTTTTTAAGTGGTCGCAATATGCCCTGGTGGTTGCTTGGTGTCTCCATGGTGGCCACTACTTTTTCTGCTGACACGCCCAATCTCGTAGCAGATATTGTTCGAACAAATGGTGTTGGTGGCAATTGGGTTTGGTGGGCTTTTCTACTGACCGGAATGATGACCGTATTTATTTATGCAAAATTATGGCGACGTACGGGCATTTTAACAGATTTAGAGTTTTATGAGTTACGCTATGGTGGCCGGCCTGCTTCGTTTCTTAGAGGATTCCGTGCTATTTATTTAGGGTTGTTTTTCAATGTCATGATCATGGCGACAGTCTGCCTGGCGGCCATTAAAATCGGGAATGTTTTGCTTGGATTGGATCCATGGGAGACACTTATCATCTCGAGTTTAATTACTGTTTTATACACGATGGTGGGTGGATTTAAAGGGGTGATCATAACAGATTTTTTTCAATTTGGGTTGGCGATGGGTGGCATGATAGCTGCAGCAATCTTTCTAGTAAATCTTCCTGAAATTGGAGGATTAAACAATCTAATTGCCCAACCGCAGATACAACGTGCGATGTCCGTTTTTCCGGACTGGAGTGAACCTTCTTCGTGGATTCCTATATTTCTGATTCCTCTGGCTGTTCAATGGTGGAGCAGTTGGTATCCGGGTGCTGAACCAGGCGGCGGTGGCTATATCGCTCAACGGATGTTGGCTGCCAAAAATGAAAAGCATGCGATGAGCGCAACTCTTTTTTTCAATGTTGCGCATTATGCACTCAGACCATGGCCCTGGATTATCATTGCACTATGTTCTATCATTATCTTTCCTACAACGGCTGACATAGCAAGACATTTTCCGAATGTTGATCCATCTATTATCAAAGACGATCTTGCCTTTCCTGCAATGCTTTCATTTCTACCAAAAGGGTTGCTGGGATTAGTTGTAGCTGCGTTGATCGCTGCGTTCATGTCAACGATCGGTACGCATCTCAATTGGGGATCATCCTATATCATCAATGATTTCTATGCACGATTTATTGAACCTGACGCAAAAGACAAAAAGCTAATAGGCATCGCCCGGTGGACCACACTGGCGCTTATGATATTAGCCGCTTTTGTATCGACCAAACTTTCCAATGCTTTACAAGCCTTTAATATATTACTTCAGATTGGTGCCGGCACCGGACTGATTTTTATTCTGAGGTGGTTTTGGTACCGAATCAATGCCTGGTCAGAAATATCAGGAATGGCGATAAGTTTTGCAGTTGCCATCTATTTTGAAACACTTTATACCGGTGCCCTGGAATCTCATGAGAAATTGGTATTGGGAGTTTTGATCACAACTATAGGATGGGTTTCTATCACCCTCTTGACAAAACCAGAATCGGATGAGGTATTGGAAAAATTTTATGTACAAGTTAGGCCGCATAACCTTGGCTGGCAGACCTGGTTGAGGCACGTTCGCCTGGAAGATCTTCCCATCATCCGAGGATCTGGTTTGCTCAACGAGATAGCCGCCATGATCATCGGTTGCCTTATGGTTTATGGTTTTCTATTTGGTATCGGCTACTGGATCTACGGAGACTCCTTGAATATGATAATCTCTTTTAGCCTTGCGGGGATTTCAAGTTGGGGATTATTCCGATTGTGGCCCAAGCTATCATTCTCATGATCCGCATCTTTATTGAAGGATCGAAACATAAAATATATACAGGCAATATATTGACTTTTTGACTTAAAATACTCCTATATTATTGTCTATCAGATGATTGGAATGATACTTTGTGTGAAATAAACGAGGCAATACTTGCTACAAAATTTAAAGAAAAGATGTGCCACACCTAGGTGTGGCACATCTTTTCTTAACTTTTGGGTTAAATTAAGCCTATAATCTTTGTGGCATACTACTCAATTATCAATCTCATTATCAATAGAATAAGACTGATTTTTTAGGAAACATGGCATTATACGCTTGTAAATTTCACTCTAACTCCAGAGCTTAAGCATTTTGAAATCCTCTCGTAGTGGTAAGAAGGTATCGATCACAACGCATTTTGTATTCGCACTAGCCTGGTGAGGCGTGTTTGATGGGATATACACACTCATTCCTTTAGTCATACGCTGCTTTTTACCATCTAATACAAAATCCAACTCACCTTCAATGACATGGGACCATTGCTCATGAATATGAGCATGCTCCGGTAACTGAGCTCCTTCTTCCAATGTAATATAACCAACCGTCAGTTGATCAGAATGGGCTATTGCTCCATGAATATTATCCATCAACTTGAGGTGTGGGAGCTCATTAAAATTAATAAATGGCATATTGAATTATTCCTTTTGAATTAGTTAAAATAGATCACACAATATAATCATAGTTCGAAATCCTGCTCCAAAAAGGTGGGGTAAGTTTTCATTATTCTGAGATCCATTTAATCACGAAGAAAAATTATCCCGAAAATGAATAATGGCATTTGACAACAATATAAATTACAGGCCGTTTATCAATAAAATCAACATTTGTTATGACTCTTGAGCACAAAATGGCTGCTGCCGAAACCAGAATTTTTAAGGCCGTTTTTCCTAATACTACGAATCATTATGACACCCTCTTTGGCGGCACAGCGATGCACCTTATGGACGAAGTCGCCTTCATCGCCGCAACAAGGTTCAGTCGCCAAAAAATGGTCACTGTCAGCAGTGATAAAATAGATTTTACCAACCCTATACCTGCCGGAACGATCATTGAACTAGTAGGAAGAATCACACACGTTGGCAATACAAGTCTAAAGGTTACTGTCGATATCTTTGTTGAAGAAATGTATTCAGATTCGAGGACAAAGGCCATTACCGGTATTTTTTCATTAGTGGCGATTAACGACCAAAAACGACCTGTTTCGCTGAAGAAATAAGATTAATCAAGCCTTTCTATCCGGACCACGTGAGAATTATTTTTTCAATTCTAATATTTTAAGGTAAATTTAGAACATGAATCCAACAACTATTAGCCTTAAGGCAATTTTACAAAAACTAACTGCCTTAACATGCCTACTACTTTTTTGCACCATCGCAACTGCTCAATTAAAACCCCCAGGCTACGAACGTGAATTGGAACAGTTTAAAGCCCAGCAAAATGTATCTCCTTTGGAGCGCGACTCAGTCACTCTTATTGATACTATTTACGTTTTTGATCCGGAAACATCTGAATCTACCCGCCAGATTATTGTGACAAACTATTCCATCAAAGATTATTGTATTAATTTTCTTGCCATTACTAATCCTGACATTTTACTTGATGGAAAACCACATACCGTGATTGATCCACGGACCTATGAAGACATCATTATCAGGTTAAATTCTTCAGGAAAAATCGATACCATTCCACAGTAGAGCTTGGTCAGTTACCAAGACCTTGATTTCTTGCTTCTCCAATAGATTGAAACAACGACATGCCCGTTCAATCTCAAAAAGAAATTCTATGCCCATCGAAAAATCAACAATTACTTTTCTAAAAGCACTTGAAAAAAATAATGATCGAGAATGGTTTCACGATCACAAGAATCAATATGTACTTGCACAAGACAACATGAAGGAGGTTGCCAGCAAGATTCAAAGTGCACTCAATAAAAAAGATGAAATTGCCGATGCGCGTGTTTTTAGAATTTATAGAGATGTTCGGTTTTCAAAAGACAAGTCTCCCTACAAGAATAATTTAGGCATCCATTTCACACGCGCCACCGCTCTTCGGAGAGGGGGATACTATCTCCATATCCAGCCAGGGGGCAGCTTTGCCGGCGGAGGATTTTGGGCACCTAATACGGATGATTTGAAAAGAATACGGGAAGAATTTGCCTTTGATGCCAAACCCATTCGAAAAATAATTGCAGCGAAAAAATTTGTGAATTATTTTGGTGAAATACGTGGCGAGGAACTAAAAACAGCTCCATCCGGTTTTGATAAAAACCACCCGGATATTGATCTGATTCGGAAAAAATCATTTACGATTATGAGGTCTTTCAAGGATAAGGAAGTTCTCGATGTCGGATTCATAAAAGAGGTCATTTTAACTTTCGAAGCGATGCGACCTTATTTTGACTACATGACCGAGATCCTCATTCATGATAAAAATGGACAAAAATTATTTTGAACGATTGAATAAGTGATTTCAGTTCTTTCGGAGGATAAACTGACTTACATAAATATTTGACTTATCTGTAAAGGAAAAGGATACTCCTGAACCAAAATCCCTGGGGAATATCTTTTCAATCCCCCTGAAAAAGACAAGATTAAACCCCATCTTTACAGCCAATGAAACAGCTTAATTTCAAGTATTTATCTTTTATTATGCTTGCTTTAAAGCTCTTCATTGTCGGATGGATGCTTTGGTTGTTCTTTACTTCTTCTACAGATCAGACTTTTTCTTTAGACACAGAGTTTATTTTATTTATCCTCATTGGTTTTTTAGCTCAGGTCATAGACGGCACCCTAGGCATGGCGTATGGAGTTAGCTGCTCAACATTCCTACTCTACTTAGGCGTTAGTCCTGCGATCGCTTCTGCAAGTGTTCATACGGCGGAAGTCTTCACAACCGGTGTTTCCGGTTTGTCACATATATATTTAAAAAACGTTGATAAGAAATTATTTATCCAGCTCGCCATTCCAGGTATTATAGGTGCCGTCATCGGCTCGTTTCTGTTAGCAAAAGTTTTTAATGGGGACATCATTAAGCCTATTATTGCTGGATATCTCTTAATTCTGGGATTTGTTATTATCATTAAAAGTTTTCGAGCTCTCCAATTAAAAAGTGAACTAAAGCGCCTGACTCCTTTAGGTTTTATTGGCGGACTTTTAGATTCTATTGGCGGAGGAGGCTGGGGACCGATTGTCACATCAAACATCATTCGAAGAGGCCAGTCTCCTCAAATTGCCATTGGCACGGTCAATACTGCTGAGTTTTTTGTGACTTTCTTCAGCACAGGTGTATTCATGTTTTTTATAGGGATTGAAGGCTGGAAAACAATCTTAGGCCTAATTATTGGTGGTGTTTTAGCTGCTCCTATCGGACCCTATTTGATAAAATTCATCCGCCCGAAACAATTGATGCTTTTAGTAGGTCTGGGAATTGTCCTAACTTCGTGTTATACCATCTATTTATCATTTAATTAAATGCCAACCAGTTTCAACATACAAACTTCTTGTGGCGCTGACAAATTAATCTCAGCACAATGCTTTCTGCATACCCGATCAGAATCTTGGATGGAACTTGTAGTACCAACAGAAATTCTTTTCCCCATCGAATGTTCAAAGAGTAAATGTTGCAAAAAATATAAAAAACCAGGGAAAAAGAAATGCAAGAAATGCCCTAAAAGAAAATAATTCCTCAGCTTTCCAACGTGCAACAAAGTCTTAGCTTACAAGTCACTATCCCTGTGCTTGACTCACCTTTTCAATGGCCACTGTAGTCGCTTCCACAGCTCGTTGGACATCCTGATCCGTAGTTCGCCAGCCACTCACAGAAACACGCATGCATTTTCTGCCTTTGAAAGTAGATGGCTGAAAATATGCTTCACCCGTTTCGTTGATGGCCTTTATAACATCCAGTGTAAAAGAATCATTTTTTAATTCATCCTCCGGATTGCGTGGATCAACGAATCTCAGCAATCCTTGATTGATAATCGGGTGAGCCATTATTTTCGCATTCGGCAATTTTCCAATCCCGTCCACAAGATTTGTCGCATGTCTGCAACATCGCTCCACGAGATCTGAAATACCCTTGGCACCGATTTCCTTTATAGCCGCGAAGGTCGCATATCCACGGGCTCTTCTTGACAATTCAGGATTCCAGTTAAACTCATCCCTAGCCAATTCATCTGCAGGAAGATAGCCTGCATTATTTGTCATCGTTAGAAAATGAGAGGCCGGATGTGCTGTAAAAGCATATCCACAATCATATGGCACGTTTAGCCATTTATGACCATCTGTAGCCCAAGAGTCCGCATGTTCGGCATATTTCAAAAGGTGTGCGTACTTCGGAGTTACATTAGCCCACAAACCAAAAGCACCATCAATATGTACCCATGCATTGTGTTGATGCGCTATTGGAATGATAGATTCAAAATCATCAAAAACACCGGTGTGTATTTCTCCTGCTTGCAGTAAGACCATCGTTGCTGTTTTCCCATCACGCTGAAACTCCTCTCGCATGGCCTCCACATTCATCGCCCCATTTTCGTCTGTCGGAATATTAACAACGACTCCACTTCCAAAACCAAGCATTCTAAGCGCTCGAGTGATTGTATTGTGTTTGTCATCACCACAGATAACACGCAACTTAGGCGCTCCATAAAAACCATGTGACTCAAAATCCCAACCCACCTTTTGAAACAAGTGATTACGTGCGACATTCAAACAGACAAAATTGGCCATCTGACATCCGGTCACGAATGCAAAACTTGAATTTTCCGGAATATGCAGTAATTGTTTTAGCCAAGTTCCGGCGATCTCTTCAACAATACTGCTAGAAGGTGATGCTGCATACAGTCCTGCATTTTGATCCCAAGCAGCTACTAACCAATCTGCCGCCACGGCAGAAGGATGCGAACCACCAATCACCCAAGCGAAAAAACGACCTGATTGATTGAGTTTTAGTCCCGGTCTGGCCGACCTGCTCATTTCCTCAACTACCTCTTCCGATGGCATTCCATCAATAGGCAGTTTCCAGTTCCACAATGCCTTTAGCTCTTCATAGGGGACATTAGGATCAACTGGCTCTGTGTCTAATCGGTCGAGAAAATCAATAGCGAGTTGGTGGGCCTTTTCAAGGGCTTTTACATATGGGTTTACTGGCATAGCGTGCTCTTATAAAAATATGGCTAAATCAATAGAATAATTTCAATATAATGCAATTATACTTCAGAAAAATAATATTCTCAAATTTCAGATTTATTACCCCTAATAGAATTGGCATCCAGTGAAATTCCCCTCTTATTTAAATTGAATATTTAAATAAAAACAATTCGGGCGCGTTCTCGTTAAAAATTCGGATTTTTACTTTATGGATCCTCTCCAAATAACTATCGGTGCCGGAATTGGTTTTGTACTGGCTTATCTTATATTCTATTTTATTCACAAGTCAAAGTCTATTGACCGATCTGTCTATGAAGAACAAAAGGAAAAGCTAAATGAACTCGCTTCTAATCTAAGAATCACGGAAGAACGGTACAGAAACCAACAAGAGACTACTGAATCGCTAAAAACAAAAACAGCAGAATACGAAGCAATCATTGCAGCCCATCTTTCGAGAAATGCATCTCTTGAAGCGAATCTGCAATCCAATGAATCCAGACTCAAAGAAATCAACCTGCATCTACAAAGCCAAATCGATTCAAATAAAGAGATGCAAATGGAGATCAACACTACTCAAAAAAAGTTATCTGAGCTATATGCTAATAATACAGCTCTAAATGAAAAACTAACCACACAGCAAACTGACTTTGTGACCATGCAAAAAACAGCTCAGCTTCAGTTTGAAAAAATCGCACAACAAATCTTTGAAGAAAAATCCGGAAAATTTACCGAAGCCAATAAGGTCAATATTGAAGCGCTGCTCAAACCTTTGAATGAAAACATAAACACCTTTAAAAAGAAAGTTGAGGAGACTTACGACAAAGAATCCAAACAAAGGTTTTCACTGGAAGAAAAAGTAAAAGACCTAATCCAAAACACACAAAAAATAAGTCAGGAAGCCAACAACCTTGCTTCTGCACTTAAAGGTCAGGCGAAAAAGCAGGGCGATTGGGGAGAAACGATCCTCGAAAGAATATTAGAATTGTCAGGCCTTGCAAAAGATCGCGAGTATTTTGTCCAGGGAAATATCAAAGACGAGCACGGCAAAAATCTGCGACCTGACATCATGGTTAAATTGCCGGATGAACGCGTCATTATCATTGACTCAAAGGTTTCTCTAAATGCCTACGTAAGACATTCAGAATCCGATACCAGGGAAGTTCAGGATATTGAAATTTCAAATCACCTACGAGCGATCAACCAACATATTGATCAGTTAAGCAGTAAGAAATATGACGAACTGACCACCTCGCTGGACTTTGTCATTATGTTTATACCCATTGAACCTGCCTATGCACTAGCGATTCAATCTGACCCCGAACTTTGGGCCTACGCCTACACCCGACGCATATTATTAATAAGCCCCACCAATCTGATTGCTATACTAAAAATTATTGCTGACCTCTGGCAAAGAGAAAGTCAAAGCAAGAATGCGCAGGAGATAGCCAAGGAAGGGGCAAAACTCTACGATAAATTTATTGGTTTTGTTTCTTCCATTGAGGATGTAGGCAAACATTTATCCAAGTCTCAGGAATCCTATCTAAAAGCGGTTGGCCAATTAAAAGACGGGCGTGGCAATCTCATTTCTAAAGCTCAGAAGCTAAAGGAACTTGGTGTTAAGGCAACAAAATTGCCTACGGAGCTGATGCTATCCGCGGACCCTGATGCTGAAGATGTTATCCCTACTGAGCACAAATCTGATGAAACCTTAAATCCTTCAAACGAATAAACTTAAGTTATGCTTTTCATTGCCCATATATTTGTAGCCCTCGTTGTGATCATTCATTTATACATTTTCTGGCTGGAAATGTTTGCCTGGACAACTCGAGGAAGAAAAGTATTTAACTCTCTGCCGCAAGATCTATTTGAGCCCACCAAAGTAATGGCTGCCAATCAAGGTCTGTACAATGGATTTCTGGCCGCTGGATTAATCTGGTCTTTTTTCATTGCTGATCCCTTGTGGCAGTTCAATGTTCGATTGTTTTTCCTTGGCTGTGTAGCCGTTGCAGGTCTCTACGGCGCCTATTCCGTGCATAAGAAAATTCTTTTGGTACAAACGATCCCTGCAGCAATCGCTATCGCCATTTTAATTTTGTCTAGCCTATCGTTATGAGACCGATTACCCCTTTGTCGTTTGAGATGTTTTTTTGGGGAATTTTAATATAAAGGAAGTCCCTTCTCCCAACTTACTTCTTAATTCAAGGGTGATATCGTGCAACTTAAGAATACTTTCAACAAGCGACAATCCTATTCCTGAACCACGAATTGAAGAGGTAGTAGCACTTCGATAAAATGCATTAAAAATCATTGAAAGTTCATCCTCCGGAATTCCAGGCCCATGATCAATAATCTCCAGCGTCGTTTCCCTGTCCGGTGAAAACAACAATTTAACTTTTACACTTTTATCCGGGCAGTATTTACAACCATTATCTATCAAATTAGTCAAAGCTGTTTTTAGCAAATGTTCATTGCCGGCCACCAACAACTCAGATTCGTCTTCAGGAAGATTGCCAACCTCCAGGCTAATCTTATAATCTGAATGCCTGGCTAAAAGACTTTCCTTTACTTCCCATACGACTTCATCGATTCTTATTGGGATCATACTAACAGTTGCTTCCTCTGCATTGATACGCGCTAGTTGCATCAATCGATCACCAGTTTCATTGAGCTCTTTTACATCTACTAAAATTGACTGGAGTGTGCTAATATACTCTTCCTGACTTCTTTCTTTATCGAGTGTAACCTCTGCTTGCGAAATGATTATATTCAAAGGATTCTTTAATTCATGACTGACATTTGAAACGAACATCTTTTGCACTTTGAAAACCTGTTGAATTCTATCAAGCAATTTGTTAAACGTAATCACCAAGCGCGACAGTTCATCATATTGATTATTAGGTTTGAGGCGTTGACTCATATCCGTGGGCAACAAGGCATCCACCTGATTCATAATTCGGCTGACTGGCGCCAATGCTTGCCTTGAAAAAACCCAGCCGCCCAATGTAACAATGGCCATGGAAATAAGGAAAACAAAACTCAATATTTGCGTGAGATTATCCATATAAACCCTATCAAAAAACGATTCAACGATAACCACAAACTGTTTTTCACTTTCACTTGTATAGACGACCCCTAGGGCTATAAATTTTCCATGTGTAAACTGGTATTCTCCTGTTTCAATTGTCTTGAAAATTGGAAATCCTTTAATGCTATCCATCGCACTATCGTGCATGTACAACAACTTCCCCTTCATATTAAAAATTGAAACATTCTCAGGATAATATCCGGCAAAAGGGCCCGTCAAATCAAGAGGATATTCGAGAGAAATTTCTTCTTCCCTAGATACATCACCGATGAACAACTCAGAAATCATATAAGCATTCCAGCGCAATCGCTTCACGTACTCCTGCTCAAGATTTTGCTTAAACTGATATTTAATAAAAAATAAAACAACCAGCAGAATACCGGCTACAATCAATACAAACTGGAGTGTCAGACGAGCTCTGATTTGCATACTATGTAATTATTTGGATAAATTCATCTGCCCTGAGCTTATTCCTCATCTTTTAAAACATAACCCTTGCCAAAAACTGTTTGAATTAGTTTATTTTCGAAAGGTTTATCAACTTTATTTCGAAGGTAGTTGACATAAACCTCCACGACATTGGAGGTGGTTTCAAAATCTATATCCCAAACCTTCTCCGCAATCTCTGCTTTTGAAATCGTCCTGCCCTGATGTCGAATGAAGTATTCCATCAATGCAAATTCCTTCGGAGTCAATTCAATCTTTGCACCACTGCGCCGTACTTCCTTTTTTAAAGGGTCCATATCAAAACATGAATAGTTCAGCATGGACATAATCGGCACAGCATCTTTACCTCTTCTGGACAGGGCTCTCAACCGGGCCAAAAGTTCTTTGAATTCATAAGGCTTTGTCATGTAATCATCTCCTCCCGCTTCCAGGCCTAACACTTTATCATCCGTAGAACTCAATGCTGTCAGAAAGAGAAATGGGGTGTGAATATCCTTCGAACGAATGTGTCTCGCAATCTCAAAGCCGTTCATCCCAGGCACGACAATATCTGAAATAATGACATCGTATTCGTTTGATACTGCCAGCTGACATCCGGAGATACCATCCATCGCAAAATCCACTTCTATCTGGTTCTCGTTTAAACCCTTCTTAAGTGATTTGACGGCCTTTTTCTAGTCTTCAATGATTAATACTTTCATGGTTTTGGGGTGTTATGTTTGAGGACATTCCTCTAAAAATAGGAAATCCTTATCCGTTGGATGAATTATTCAAGGAAATTTAAAGGAAATGATAATATTAAGTCCTTCCAACCCAGAAAAATATCCAATCCGATGCCAACAAAACAATGGCATTCCAATTCATAACTCACTAATCAGATCCAACTAACCACTTCTTAAAATCCGGGGAACGTTCCTTGCTGACAATGGCGTCATCCTCTGATGCAGGCTTCAACTTCAACTTCACTCTAGATTTGGAATAAGCTATCATTTCATCAATCGCATCGATATTGACAATGAATTGACGGTTAATTCTAAAAAAGCGTTCAGGATCAACAAGCTGTTCAATATGATCAAGGCTGTGGTCTAAAGGATATCGTTTGTTTTCAGGTAAAAGGGCAAAACTTATTTTATCTCTTGAATAGAAATAAGCCACCTGATTAAGATTAATCATTTTAATCGATTGTCCCATCCGCACAAGAATACGTCTGGGCTTTTGAATAAAACCAGCTTCTGTTAGTTTAAGCAACAAACCACCTGCATCATCCACAGATTCCGTTTTGGTTGAAACTTTTTTTAATGCTATGGCCAGCTCCTCCTTTTTAATAGGCTTGAGTAAATAATCAATTGCATTGACTTTAAAAGCTTTCAGCGCATACTCATCATACGCTGTGACAAAAATTACAGGTGCGGTGATCTCTACATTTTTAAAAATATCAAAACTGGATCCGTCTGCCAGGTGGATATCCATCAGAATCACATCGGGCTGATCATTCGCACTGAGCCATTCCACTGCCAATTCAATACTACTCAAAGCTGCCGGCACTTCAATCTTGGGATTGATCTCTCCCAATAGCTTTTGAAGTCTGCGTATCGCAGCCTGCTCATCCTCAATAATTAATACTTTCATTTTGTTGATTTTTTAATGATCGGAATTCGTACAACAAACGTATTCTCCTTATTCTCGATCACCACTTTTTTATCGGTAATCAGTTGATAGCGACTAGAAATAGAATGCAAGCCAAATTGCGTGGATGGCTCCGGCATTGTTTTTGGTTTCAAAGTATTCTTTACGACTATATAATCATCCTCCTCAATGGAAATAAATAAATCAAGTGGATGTTGCTCTGTAATCACATTGTGCTTCACAGCATTCTCGATCAACATCTGCAATGTCAGAGGCATGATATAACCCTCTTTTGGGGGACCTGACATATGAAGTCGTAGATTGTCACCATAGCGCTCCCGAAGGAGATAAACATAATTTTTAACTAGATCCCATTCTTCTGTCAGAGAGATCGTTTCGTGCTCCCTATATTGCAGAATACTTCTATAGAAATCAGAAAGTTTTTCAACATACTTGATTGCCAATGCGGGCTTCATTGGATTCTCATCAATAATGGTGATCAATGTATTAAAACTATTAAAAAGAAAATGAGGATTGATCTGTGCTTTCAATGCTGTTAATTGAGACTCAATCATATCCTTTCTGATCAATGCCTGACGGGCTGATTTCCTTTCTCTTGACTTAATAAACCAATAGAAAACACCCATGGAAGACAGTAAGAGTAATGCTACAAACCAAAATTTTTGCCAAAAAGGTTTTGCAATAGTAAAAGAATATGTAGCTGTAGGTTCATCAAGGAACGAATTGTTTTCTGATGCTTTGACTGAGAATGTATAATGGCCGGGTGCCAGATTAGAATAAGAGGCTTCAGTATCTTTTGACTCTTTCCATTGCCTATCATATCCATCCAGTTTGTATAAATACTTTACAGCCGACGGTGATGTGTACCACAGTCCAACATAATTAAACGAAATGTAATTCTGATTATAGGTGAATTGACTATCATTAGACATGTCCACTTCCTTATCAAAAATTGTAATAGCCGTCAGCTGTGTCATCGGGTGAATACTCAGGTTATGTTGCGTCGCATAACGCTTGAATATCACATTCCGACCACTGGTATAAATATGTCCTTTCTGTGAAATACTATTGGCATTCAAACCTGGTTCAAAGGATCTTATGCCAATTTCTTCACCATAGTACATTGCATGATGACTTTCCGGATCAAACAAGGTCAGCCCATTTTCATTGGTAATTAAGAGACTGCCCATTCCGAGTAAATTTATGCCGGCTATGTTAAGACTTCCTATTCCTTCCTTTAAACCAAAGGAGGTGTATTGCTTTCCATCAAATTCAATCAGGCCCTGATCAGGGGTATTAAACCAGATATGTCCACGCTGATCTTCGCAGATAGAATATACTGTTTTTAATTGAATAAGACTGTCCCCTAGAAAATGCTCCGCTTGATCCCCATCTAATCGAAAGACTCCATTTCCGTCTGATGCAAACCAGACTCTATCCTGCTGATCAACAAATACCTGAAAGATAAAATGAAGGTTTGACGGCCATGGATCATTCAACAGTTGAAACTCATCAGAACCTTTCTTAAATATATTCGAGTTTCTAGGATAAGAGACAATGCCCTCCAGCGTAGAGACCCATATTTTGTTTTTTGACACGGCCATGGACATAATCGTATTCCCCCCTTTGCCAACCAAGGAGCCAATGTGTTTTACTACACCGCTTGACATTTCATACACAAACAAGCCATTATCCAATGTGCCAATCCATAAATGATTATAATCGTCTGCAACGATACTGGTAATGTTCAGCGACCATTGGGGAAGTATACGAATAGCCACCGCAGGATTCGCAATATTCTTTTCAATCCTAAACAAACCTTCCTGCGTGCCAATCCATAAACCTTCATTTGCATCACAGTATAAGGCCTGAATTTCAGGTATGTCCAGTTGAATGGATTCAAAAGGGCGAAAACCCGACATCAAGCGACCTCCATCCATGATGATCCATATATTTCCTTCGACATCCGTCAGCAATCCATTGACTTGCCCTTGCTTAGATTGATTGGAAGCATGTATTTTTTCCTGCGATTTCAACTCGAAATTATATCGCCAGACTCCGCTAGAACGTGTGCCGATCCATAATTCATCCGAATCAAAAAGAGTGAATGCTGTAATTTCATCGAGGCCATCCGGTTCAAACAGCCGATGTATATTCTTTGTAGTGGAACTGTAATAAACAACGCCAAATTCAAAGGTGCCAATCCAAACACTCCCATCAGCCCCTGCCAATAAAGTCGTCACTATTTGATCAGGCAATCCATCCTTCAGACCAAGGGTTCTTATGCTTTTTTTCTCCTCCTCAAACGAACAGATTGTAATACCATTGTCCGTACCCATCCACACCTGTCCATCAGGAGTGCAAACCATATCATACACATCCTCTCCAGTAATGCCGTCCTCATCATTAAAATTAAACAACCGGCTCCCTGTATACACATAAGCACCTTCCCCATACGTGGCAAACCATATATTTCCAGTTGGATCCTGACAAATGGCCGTCACCGAAACCTTTGGACTCCCTTCTTCTACAAGAAACTCTTTCACCTTCCTGAATTTATCCATCACGAAAATCCTGCCCGAAGTAGTCCCGATCCAAATCCTATGGTCTTTGTCTTCAAAAAGTGCACTTATTCCAAACTGGGTATCCATCTCCAATAATGGCACATAGATTCCACGCGTACCATCATATCTCGACAAACCATCATCTGACCCCAACCAAATCATACATTGATGATCTTGGATTATAACATTGATACTCGAGCCCGCGTTGAAGTCACTGATATCATGTTGTATAAAAAAAGGTTCCTGTGCCTTCGCAGATAACAAGAAAAAAAATCCAATCAGGCACACTGGCAAACGAATCATGGACGGTTGTGTTTGTCAAAGGTTATATCCAACGTCACCACTATTTCTTCTGCAATTTTTTGATTGACGATTTTTGGGATACTGATGCCATGGTCTGAAACCGGAACCAAAAAGCTAGCCTTTACATTTGCTGTGCTTTCCATAATTTCGATCTCACCACGTATGATTCGTTCGCGCGATACACCATGAATATCAAGATACCCTTTTGCTCGAACAGAATAAACACCCAAAGTCTCGAAAGGGATGTCTTCAATAAATTTTCCTTTAAACGTGGCGTAAGGGAATTTCTTTTCCTCCATATAGTTTTCAAGAAAATGAGAACGTTGGGTCTGACTATTAAAACCCTGAAAACTATTTATTCTTATCGAAAATGCAAAAGTCTTACTGCCTGGGCTTATTACACCTTGGAGCGATTTACTTTCCGCTTTTATGACTTCCAACGGAGCATTAGACAGTATATGGGCTCTACCTTGAGAGGCGTCCCACAGCACCTCCTGATCAGTCTTCCAGGAGACCAGCAGAAGGGCAAGTAAAAACAGAAGTGGTTTGATCCCGATATTCATTATCCACAATTTAAGTGCAATCTTTCAAGGATCAAATAAAACTAGCCTCCTTCGTGAAGAAAACATGCCTGATACGACCAAAATAGTGGATGAAGCACCTTTTTGATCAGCATACAGCGTTTCCCTGACAATGGTTCGCAGGGACATTGAAGGAAATCTTTAAGGCGAAGAAATCGAATTTAAATGACCACGACTCTCCTATCGATCTAAAATGGCGATGGAATTAACTGCTCCTTACTGAACAGAAAAACGTTTAGGCGTACCTTCATTTTGCCTAACCACGTAAATTCCAGTTGGCCATCCATCTACCGAAATTTCGTAGTGACCAGCTTTATAATATGCTGATTGGATGACATGGCCCTGCATATTTACAATCATACATTGTCCTTCGGATTTGATATCAATATAGAGTTTATCAGAAACAGGGTTCGGTGATATACTGATGTTAGAAGCACGACTCGTGGGAATTTCTGCCAACTGCAAATCATCCGTAGTGACCTGATCTATGCAGACATAAGAAGGTGTATTCATGCCAAAAATACCATTGTCAGTAGAAGTCATTTGCATAGATAAGGAATCCATGGAGCCCAAGGCGGTCAAATCAACATAGGTCCAATCTGAAACGAGAAAATCCATATTCGAATCATTAAATCGATAATCTGCCAGATAAAAATTTATGCTATCCGAACTCAAAACGCCTTCGGAATATTTCTTAAATGTTATCAATAAGAAATCAGGATCTGTGCCGGTTTCTCCACCAAACTTTTTAGCAAATGAATCTCCATCACGCATACTCAGGTAGGTGTAGGTACTGTTTGTTACATACATCCCAATCATCGGCTTACCGATCGCATTTGGTTGCAACCGAATTGTAATCGGATCAAAAATATATCCTACAGCATATGTATTCGAATTCAAAGCCCCTTGTCCTGTAATGGCACTATACTGATTTAAAAAACCCGGTGAGGTTGAATTGGTATCTGCAGAAATAGCCCAATCAGCCCAAAAATTAAATTCTGAGTCAAAATAATTAAACAATTCTATCGAACCGCTTTCAAATACTGATGCCGGTGAGGCATCGTTCAGGAATTCTCCCGGATTTAAATTATACTCTTCAAAATCTGCTAAAGTTTGTGTGTTCCCTGTCTGCATACTCCAGACAATAGCAATCATAATCAAGGTATAAAATGTAAAATGTTTTCTCATTTGAAAAAGGATTAAAGAATAATTAAATGTATTGTATGAAGGTTAATGTTTAGCGATTATTGTTTAACGAATGACAAATCTCACCCCGGCCTTGATGCTCCGGCCCGGCATGGGTCTTCTTTCGATCAGACGATAAGGTACATTCCAAACATTGTCAGCCTGTAAATATACAGACCACAATTTAGCCTTTCGATTAGGGTTGAAGGATACGCCGGCTGAGCCAATATTACCGGCGGAAACTGATTCATTGATCCCATTGGAATCACCAAACCAATGATGGTGATAAAAACCGGACCATTGCTTTTGCCCTACACTGAACCCAACCAGAACATTTTGAACAGGTACATAGAAAAGCTGATCACCTGCTTCGATCATAAACTCAGGCAATTCCTCTGAAAATGTAGACCAATTAAGATCAAAGCCTACCGTAAGGCTTGTTGTCCACTTACTAACGTTCCATGAAATATCACTTCTGAATTCTGTTCCTACACTATTAACTTGTATAATATTGGTGGGCGTCCAGAAATTTCGATTATTCCCTTCAGGAGGAAGCCACAAGATCCAATCTTCAATGGAGCGCACAAAACCAGTTCCTGAAGTTTTGAAAACCCAATTTCCTTTTTCAATTCGATAATGAATACCGGTTTCAAACGTCCAGCCTTGCTCCGGAGATAAATTTTGATTTCCACCAGGGCGCCAGTAAAGATCATTCATCGTCGGAAACCTATAATTACGTGAAAGGCTTGATTTTATACTAAAATTTTTAATTCCTGACCACTCCGTAGAAAAATCAACTAAAAGTGGAGACCATCGTTGGTCCGTTCGCTCCTCTCGCATTTGGAATCGAATGATCCAATCTTCAAGAAGATATTTAAAGGAAACAAAAGCCCCATATTGATCTCGCTCATGGAGCTGACGATAACTTGCTGAACTCGCATGAACGAATTCCGTAAAAATTCCACCGGTGAAGTTTAATCTTGGATTCAACTGTATTGACGTTTCAAATTCTGTCAACCATGTGTGAAATCGATTATTCGTAAACAATAAAATAAGTGAATCCTGATAAGCAATATTCTCTTCCAGAATAGCCGTTTTTACCTGCCAATCAACTTTTTTGCCTTTTCTCATCCATTGGAGCGATGTTCGCAAACTTCTATCCTGCTGTGCGGCTTTACTGACCGATTGTGTTGATGTCGGTGGAATTTGTCTATTTGTGCCTTGAAGCCAAAGCCGAGCTGTAAGACTTTCTTTCTCATTGATAAACCAGGTTGCTTCCTGAAGTAATCCGGAGTTCGTCAAGTGGTGATGCACTTGCGTCTTTTCAGGCAACGATGAATTCAATTTATATTTGTAATCATTATCTGCTTCCTGATAGAAAAATCGGGTTGAAAATCTAAATTTGGCAGAACCATAATCATACTTCACTTCCCCTAAATACGTACCCCAACTACCGGCGGACAAGTGTACTCCTAGCTGATTCACCTTTGAAATCGGCTTATTGGAAAGAGAAATAAGACCTCCAATCGCTCCGGAACCAAATGCAGCGCCGTGTCCACCATAATGAATAGCAACTTCATCAGTAAAAAAAGAAGGCAGTAATGCAATATCTATCACGCCTAACATTGGATTACGCAAGGGGATTCCATTCCATAAAAACTGTGTGTGAACGGCACTTGCTCCTCGAATACCGAGCGTAGCCAACGTCCCTAGTCCTTGGCTGCGGACATGCAAAGGTGTTTGAAAAGCAAGAACTTCGGAAATATTGCTATACGCTCGTGTATCAAGCATCTGACTGTCAATGGTCTCCGTGTGTTTTCCAACATCACTCAATCTGATGCGCTTAGCTGTCACCTCGATTTCTTCCAGGATCAAGGTTGCCTCTTGTTGACCCAAAATATCCACAGGCAATAGACATAACCCTATGCCTATCAAGCACATAACTGCACTATTCCATTTAAACCCTGCAAATCGCATGGCATAAAAGTAAAACTAAATAGCCCATTCGGCTGCAGTTACATGCTCTAATATCAAGATTTGCCTTCTGATTGCAATTTGGCAAGGTCCTGACTCTATCATTTAGGTGAACTTATCCTAAAAACACCTCGATTGGTCGAATCTCAAATTAAGGTCCGCAACCTTCCAAACAAACCGATCGTCATTATAATCAATCAAGGCTATCAGACGATGAAAAGACCACTACTTTTAATCTCCACAATTCTTCTCTTACTAAATGGGCTTACTGCTCAAAATAAAGAAACCAATATTTCCGGAAAACTGGTCGATGAAACTCAGCAACCTCTCGCTTTTGCGAATGTGACGTTGTTTGATGCGGTAGATTCGAACATGATTAAGGCAGGTTATTCGCTGGATGATGGATCTTATTTATTCACCCATTTAAAAAGTGGTGAATACTATCTCATCATGTCATTCATCGGTTATCAGTCAGAGACGCACAACTCAATATCAGTTGTTGAAAATACAGGCGTAATTGTACCTACCATCGAAATGATACCACAGATCACAACGCTGGGAGAAATTGTTGTTGCTAGTACAAAACCTGTCATCGAAGTGAAGCCGGACAAAACTGTATTTAATGTAGAAGGTTCTATCAATGCGACAGGGGAAAATGGTCTCGAACTTTTACGCAAAGCTCCGGGTGTTGTCGTAGATCACAATGAGCGATTGATGTTAGTTGGCAAATCAGGTGTGAGCGTATATATCGATGGTCGCCAATCGAATCTACAGGGTGAAGATCTCGCCAATTTCCTTAAGTCACTTCAATCATCCCAGATAGAAGCTATTGAAATCATCACGCAGCCATCCAGTCGATTTGAAGCCGCAGGAAATGCAGGCATTATAAATATCAGATTAATAAAAGACAAGTCTCAAGGGACCAATGGAACGATTGGAATAGGCCATAACCAAGCCGAGCATGGTCGTTCGAATATCAATGGAAACTTCAATGCCAGAAAAGACAAAATTAATTTCTATGGAAATGGAAACTTCTCGACGGGAGCTATGGAAAATTTCAGTGTCTTCAAGCGTACGACACCTGGCCAGTATGTCGATCAAAACAAGACAGAACTAAGTGACTGGAATAACTACACCTTGCGTACCGGTATTGATATTGCCTCAGGCGCTTACACAACATTTGGAATCTTGTTTGACGGATACAAAGTAAATGGGAGTGGTGAATCAACGATCAACACAGACCTGTATCCAGAAGAAGGCGCATCCATATCATCAAATTTAATCGGTAAAAATTTCACGGACAAATTGGATGATCGTTATAATCTGAATGGTAACTATAGATATGACAATCGCAATGGTACGATACTCAATCTCGATCTGGATTATGGGACCTACCAAAGCAGCCGAACAAACTATCAACCAAACTATTACTACGATCCGATATCCGGAGAACTGACTGATGAAAATATTTATTATTCTACGAGCGATACTGAAATCGACATCAAAACCCTAAAAACTGATTTTGAAAAACCTTTTGCAGGTGGCACCTTAGGAGCAGGATTCAAACTTGCCACTGTCAACACAGATAATGCATATATCTTCTATGATGCCATTGATGCTACCTTAATCCTGGATCCTAATCGGACCAACAATTTTGATTACACAGAGAACATCTATGCAGCGTACCTCAACTACAGCAAGAAATGGGAAAAAATCAGTCTTCAACTGGGTGCGCGAATCGAACAAACAGACTCTGAAGGAATTCTGACCAGTCAATCGCCTGAAAATGGAGAAACAGTTGATCAAAACTATCTTGATGTGTTTCCAAGTGGGGGCATATCCTACCAACTCAATAGCAAGAATGCGATGAGTCTCAACTTCAGTCGCAGAATCGATCGGCCCAACTACCAGGCACTCAATCCGTTTGAATTTGTTCTTGATGAACTAACTTATCGAAAGGGAAATCCATTTTTACGTCCACAATATTCCAACAGCTTTCAGCTAAATCATACATACAATTCAATGTTAAGCACCACTTTTTCATTTAGTTTGACAAAAGATTTGATGGCGGAGATAACCGATACGGCTTCGAATGGAGCAGTCTTCCTTACAACGGCAAACATTGCTAATCAGGAGGTGTATGCTTTAACCGTCAGTTATCCATTTGCGATCAACAAATATTGGAATGTTTTTATAAACTCTGGGGTGACACACAAGCACAACACTTCGGACTTTGGTGACGGAAAAAACATTGATCTGTCTGTGACCACATTCAATATATATGGCCAAAATACATACCGACTTGGGCAAGGTATAACACTGGAATTGTCCGGTTGGTACAACTCGCCGGGTATATGGGGTGGCAATTTTGCCACCGGAGATATTTGGGCTATAGATGCCGGGATTAAAAAATCATTCTGGAATAATCGCGCAACGCTAAAAGTAAGCGTACCTGATATCTTCAATACGCAACAATGGTCAGGCACAAATATCTTCGGCGAATTACAGTTGAAAGCGAACGGTGGTTGGGAAAGCAGACAATTGAAAATGAACTTTAGCTACAAACTGGGCAAAAAAGAAATCAAGGGAAGTCGCAGCAGGACCACGGGTCTGGAGGATGAAACAAGTAGAATTCAAGAATAAGGGATAAACTATGCTAAAGGACAAACATCAATAGCTAGTATTGAATCAATCATTTGCATTGATCAAATAAACTCTGACTTCTTCAATCTTCTTATCGCTTACCTTTTCAATAACGAACCGGTAATCGTCTAATTGAAAATCTTTACCCATCTCCGGAATTTCTCCTGAAGTCATAACGATATATCCTGACAAGGTTTCATAATCGCCTTCCGGAAGTTTTAGAATAGGGTACTTACTGTTGAGGTAATCTATTTCAAGTCTGCCGGAAAACAGGAACTCATCTTCATCAATGACTTCTTCGACATAATCCACGAGATCATGTTCATCTTCTATCTCACCGAATATCTCTTCTGTGATATCTTCCAGGGTGATGATTCCAGCGGTACCGCCAAATTCATCGACGACTACTGCAATGTTATTCTTTTGCCGTGTGAAAATCGTCATGATATCCAGCGCACTGGTTACTTCAGGAAAATGTTGGATTGGAATAATAAGTTCTTTCATTTCTGACAAGCCTTCCAGAAGTGATTGGTGATGGATGTATCCTAAAACATTATCAATGTCGCCGGCAGAAATCAAGATCCTGGAGTGTCGGGTCTCTATAAAAATCTTCTTCAAATCCTCCAGATCTTCTTCGATGTCCATGTGAATGATTTCAGTTCTGGGCACCATACATTCACGCGCTTTCAAATTCTTAAGCTGCAGTGCATTCTTAAACATTTCAGCTTCCATTTCATCCTGGTCTTTGGCGAGTGAGCCTTCGACATAATCCTGCAGATCCAATCTTGTAAAGGCGCCTTCCACTTCGGCCACCGGAACTCGAAAAACATATTTAATCAGCAGGTTAGAAAGTGACATCATCACCCACACCGGAATACCTAGAATCCATTGAAAGACATATAGTGGATAAGAGACTATAGCCAACGCTTTGTTCGCGTAAGCCCTGAATATTATTTTCGGAAAATACTCTCCAAGAAAAAGAATAAAAATAGTTGAAATCAAAGTCAATACAACGGATCGAATAGATTCAGAAGCGAAAAAGGGTGTAATGGCCGGCTCAAAAAGCTGCGTCATGTAAAAAGTGTACATGACTAGAACAATATTATTACCTACCAAAAGCGTGCTGATAAATTTTTTCGGTTTGTTGTAAAACCCAGAAATGAGCTTACTCCGTCGGGTGCCTTTATCGCGTTCGATTTCAACACCCAGTTTATTGGCTGTCACAAATGCTATTTCTGTTCCTGAAAAGAAAGCAGAAAGTACCAGTGTAAAGATTATGAGGACAATTAAAACACCCATGTGGCATCAAAGATAGGAATCTGAATATGAATGCACTCTAAAACTCTTAAACTGTCAAGGGAGTGCCTTCCCAGTTGGATGTGGGAATGGCTTATTCTGAAATATTAGACTTTTTTCCTCGCTTATCCTTGAGATCGCGAATATTCATATCACCGGAAACTGCATTTAGCTCATATCGAGTGAACCGCTCATTGGATTTGAATCCATAACTATACACGACGCTTCCATCTGCCCGGGTGATTTTTACAAATCGGTCTGTATATATTTCTTTGGACTTTTCATCCCATATCAGCTCAGGTCCTTCCAACTTTTCATTCTGATCATTGCGGAGGATGACATTTTTCTGAACCGTAATAAGTCGGTTGGCCTGGTCTCTGATGGCAAAATCTGAGGTTAGCCAGCTTTTTGGCTTTTGGGATTGATCATAAAACGCGACGGAAATCCCTTCCGGAAACTCCTCTTTGATCGTTCGTTGTTCAAATATCCTTCGAGAAAGTGGCGCTTGAAGCGTGAAAATGATTTTACTGCTATCTGTATACGTTACATCCAGATCGCGTGCCTCCTCGACATTATCCACCTTAGAACCAATATAGCGTGATAAATCAGCCTGATCCACGACACAGGATGGTAGAAAAACTATACTAACCAGTAGAATAGAAAATAGACGTATAAGGTGCAATCGAAACATTACTTTATCGTAGCACAGTTACCGTGCCATGATAGGTCACCGGGATATTATCTATAAAATTAACAATCGCGACATAAGCATATACACCACTACTGACCATCTTTCCTTTGTGACTTCCATTCCAACCCTGCGATGGGTCATTGAGATCAAAGTTTGTGTTTTCCCACATCAATCCACCCCAACGATCAAATATCTGAAACGTCTGCACCGTAGTTGCGGCAATATTTCCATAGATGGTTAGTTCGTCATTAATAAAATCCTGATTAACGGAAATGACATTTGGTATGTAGATGGGTTTATAGGCATCCACTACGATCAACACAGAATCTTTTGTAACGCAACCTGCATCATTGGTGATGGTGATGACATACCATTCGGTCGTCGTGGGGAGTACTGTTGGATTCAATCGACTGACTATATCCGTGCCACGGAATTCCATATTCTTTTCAAGATTCCAGGATACGTTTGAAGGAAGATTTGGAAATACTGTTGCATTAATATCTGTCATCTCTCCAAGCTGTACAAAAAGCGTATCACCGGCTTCCACAGAAAATCCATTGGATGGCAAAACGGTCAGATCAACTTGGCTTTCACATCCCTTTTGATCTTGAACGCACAAGGTGTACTCTCCCGGAAATAAAGCCGGAAATAAAGTGGAAGGTTGATACTCCATGCAGTCAAGACTAAATTGATATTCCGGACTTCCACTAAGTCCGATCCCCTGAATAAATCCGGATGCAGTCCCCGGGCATATTTGATCCTGGATGGTCGCTGTCACAGCAAGAGTTGATGTATCCTGGCAACAAGCCTCAACAAAAAAATCAAGAATCTCTGTTACGACACAACCTTTAGAACTCTCTACAGTAAGCGCTACTTTCTTTGGTCCAAATGATTCATACACGACGGATATAGGTCCTTTTGTGGTATCAAAAGAGGGTGTTGCACCTGCTCCAAAATTCCACAGATAGCCAACGATGCTATCCGTCGGCGCGTCGGATTCATTTGTAAAAATAATCGTCTTGTCGCAAGCAAAAGCTTGTACTGCAGAAACATCAAATCCAGGCAGTGGTCCCTGAAAAGTTCCTGTTCCACCCCACTCTATAGAAAATCCAAGACCAGATTGGCTAAAGTTATTCACCAGCAAAGCATAACTTCTGCCGGCGATCATATCCAACTCTTTGACAAAATTATTCTGTGATGATATTGTACATCCTGCCGGTTCTGTGACATCAGGATCTCCCATGCGAAGCCCAGTCGGTCCGTTACATCGCACCCATTTTGAAAATGCTTCACCAGTATTTGCTCCCGCTGCCATACATCTAGCCACTATTTTATTATTACAGTCATCTATGCCATTTGGTAGTTCATAAACCACAAAATCAATATCATCTGATTCAAATCCGGGTTGGTAATTATTAGGCGTAAGTACGAAGGTGAGTGTACCGGAAACTTCACAAGTCCATTTATACCATGCCGAACTAAATTCCTGGCCAATACAAGTATTTATTACACCCGGGTCTTGTGTTCCAACACCCAATAAAGTATCTACCACAAATTGTGATTTATCACAGAGGATAACTGCTTTGTCACAGTCTGATTGTGGAATTGGTGGAGGAATAAAACTATTCAGGCAAATCTGAAAAGTCCCACTATTCATGTTTTGACCTTCCACCACCAAATAATAGAGCTGACCGATCGATAGGCTTTCAATAGAAAGTTCTACCTGATTGGTAGACGAAGATGATATGTTGCATCCTTGTCTTTTGAGATTACTACAAGGTCCTTTAAAAACGCCAATACCGGGATTCGTGAGCGTACCTAGACCATTGACAAGGCCTGAAATCTTTATATAAATCGCAGGGGCATCGGCTACAAAAGCGAACCAAACCTCATTTTGAAGCTGCAAAAAACAATCATCATCAGGCGGTGGACCGGCATAAGCAGTTCCGTTAATATTAGAAAATGCGGCCCTATCGCTGCACCAATTGTCTGAATTGTTCAGGAATATGGCCGACAGACAATCATCATTGACCGGTTGGGCATGTATAGTTAAGCTAGAAAAAGCTAGAAAAATCAGTAAAAATTTAATCCTCATCAAGGTTTCGGGTATTGTTCTGATTATATGATACGAAATTAACAAAACTGTAGTGTGGTGGTTGCGAAAAACAAGCCTTAAAAGGCAAAATGTAACAGTAATTTAACGAATGGTAAGACGGAACGTAGGGTATAAAAGGTTGGATATTTTAATAAATCACTTGTTAAACCAAGTTTGTGTCGGATATGGGTCATTGGGAGTCGAAGCTTCCATAAAATACCGGACATATGGATTTCGGGCTGCAAGTTACGCTAAAATTAGCACGTTAAAGACTAATTTCACCAAATGAAACTCCTCCGGCATCTACCTAACATACTGACACTCTGCAATTTGCTTTTCGGTGTGCTCGCTATCATGACGCTGATCAATGAAATGATCGCCATAACGATGGTTTTGATGATTGGTTCGCTGGTGGCGGATGCGCTTGATGGGGCGCTTGCCCGCAAATTGGGGGTGGATGGCGCATTAGGCCTTCAACTTGATTCTTTGGCGGACATGGTAACTTTTGGTGTTTTGCCGGCAATGATGCTGTATTATATAGGGGTCAACTTCGGAGATGGCTCGATCCATCATTATATATTGGGTGGGTTAGCTGCCCTCACGGCGGTTTCGGCTGGATTAAGATTGGGGCGCTTCAATGTTGATGTTCGCCCTAAAGAATACTTCTGGGGTCTTGCCACCCCGGCAGGTGGACTAATGGTGGCAGCCTGGCTATGGGCTCAATACAGTGGAAATGACATGGGTCTGGGGGCTTCCGCTATGCCGTGGCTCATGCTGGCCATCCCGGTTTTCCTCGTGATTTTCTATCAAACAGCATTAAAACTACCCGGCCTGAAATCTTCAAGGTCTGGAATGATCACATTGATTGTTTTAGCGGTAATCATTCTCACCGGTACTGCCATATTTGGTTCCATTGCTATTTTTCTGGGGATCGTCGGATATATCGGGATTGGGGTTTTGAATCGGCTTGTTAGATGGTATTAATCAGGAAACTTTAACAAAAGGGTGAACGGTGAAGGGTGAAAGGACAAGGCTCAGCGTTTGGTTTATACTCCGCCTCAGGAGGGCGATATATCTTAATGATGTGCACCGCCTAACCATCGCCTTATCAATGAAGAAAAGTATGTCGCCCCTGTAAGGCTTTTGGGGTAATGTTGGACCTACATCACAAGGCTTAGCCTTGTGCTAAGATATGTCGCCCCTGCAGGGCTTTATCGCAAATACAGACCAATCAGCCATGAATTGCTGCCCTATTAACAAGGAATGGTTACTCATATTTGTGAACACAGCCCTGAATTGCTGCCCTAAAACAAGGAATGTGA
>JBBKXT010000268.1:0-3439 GCA_037969625.1 Saprospiraceae bacterium | reverse complement strand
TAATTCAACCCATACTTTTTCTTCAAAATTTGATTTGTTATTATTTGAATTTATAAGACCTTCATATTGAATTTGACCATCTAAAATATCGTCGACAACAAAAGGTATTGATTTTGGAGATTGGTAGTTAAGAGACCAATCGTTGTTATTATTCAGGTTATTGAATTTTCTTCCTGAGAGACCTAAATAAGCGAATAAACCATGAAATTGAATTAAAACATTTTTGAATTTGAAGTCTTCTTGGTTTGAAAAATGAGAACCTACAAAGGCAAATGTAGGTTTGTAGTTTGATGTTGCAATACTATTCGAAAATTTTTCCTGGGTATAAAATGTATTAATTAGTGTTATTGGTCCTTTTTGAGTATCTCCAAAAATTGCTGGGACATATGATCCTTTTCTACGAAACATTTCAAAAGTTCCATGAATTTCTAATTCTAATTTCTCTCCAGGTACATAGGTAAGAGTACCTGAGTATTTATTGCCTTCCTCAGTCGGAAGGAACCATTTACCTGATATGCTTTCTGGTTTAATCAATTTAGATACAATGTTTATTGCGCCTAACGTCCAGGTCTACTCGTCGGCAGGGTGAGTGTCGGCGATCTGGTTCTGTGCGTTGATTTTCAAATATATGGATTTCGTTGTCTATGTAGGATGCCCTGCTGACGAGTAGACTTTGTTATGGGAATTGTGCGGAATTCATTTATTCATTCACAACTTGACTGCCTTTTGAATGCCAACTGGTTTTCCTTTGCTTTCTAAAACACAAAAATAAACTCCAGTAGGAAGTGAACTGAGATTGAGTTGCTTTTGAGACTCATCAAGGGAGAAAGTTGCGACTCTACGACCTGTCATATCCACAAAATAAATTTTAGATTTTATTAGCGATTGAAAATACTCTGCAGAAATAGAAAAAACCACACTTGAAGTAGCAGGATTTGGATAAAGTTTGAAAACAAAAGCATCTCTGTTTAGCTCATTTTCTGTTCCAAGGAGGAAATCGGTATCACAAGCCTCATTGATACAACCTGAACTGTCAAGCCTAATTAAAAGCATATCATTTACATCGAGCATAGAACCAACCAGTAAAATACCTCGTGGCGTAAAAACAATTTTGCCACCTATTTCTTGAACACCACCAGCTAGATCTGGCCCGATGCCAATGCGTTTAACCCATTGCGCCTCACCGGTTATATTATATTGGATCAGATGAGCTGGCTTAACCCCGTTGTAGGCAGAGCCACTACCGGAAACTAAAATATTCCCTCCAGGATCAAATGAAACTGGCCCAGGATAGTCTAACTCTCTATAGTAATATGGTAGATCAAATTGGTTGTAAACTCTCGACCAAATGGTGTCAATATGAGGAGAGTACAAAGTGGTTCGCAAACCATTCTCTTGACGATTATCCCATTCTCCACTGAACGATTGTGAAATAGCAACAATGTTGCCTGATGGATGCCTCTTTAGATCAGTCCAAAAGCCAAAATCCCATGCAATGTTAGTTTTGAGAGTTTGTCCAGTATAACTGTAGTGTCTGAGTAATTTGTAGGCTTCAAAATTAAAGTCGCCAAGGTTGAATCCTACAACAAATGAACTATCCTGCAGCATAACAACCGGACAATATTGAGAGTAAAAGGCTAATCCTGTGCCTAAATCCAGATGATTCAAAACGTCCCCGTCCTCATTGATATGATAAATATGAATTGAATCATACCTGTTTTCCAAATCAGTTCTCTGAGCAATAACAACAAAACTCATACTATCCGGCCCAATTCCAAGGCCATTAGCTATTGGCCAAATGTCCTCTTTTAAAATACCAAAGTCCTTGTGCCATAACATCTTGCCATCTGAAGCAATCCTGTGTATTGTAAAACCTATATTTCCATTTTCAGTTTGTGTATCGAATAAAACGATAAAACTCCCATCCTGAAGTCGTATAAGCCCTTTGGTAAGAAAAAAGTTATCACTATTTTCTGCAACAGGATTATGAACAATTCTCGTTTGCCAAAGAATATTTCCGTTTTCTCCATCAATTCGAGCTAATGCACTTCGGTGATAGGGTGGGTCATTGGGATATCCAGATGCATTAACAATCAGGACTGCATCATTTCCACAAGGCTCTAACCCTGACGGGAACGCAGTTTCAAAAGAATCCATAACATGAAGACGATACCATGAAGTATCAGATTGGCCATTGCAAATGATTGGAATACTTAGCAAAAGAGCGGTGAACAAAATAAATCTATGCTTAAGCATCTTGAAAGGAAGTAATACAATTGATAACAAATATTTCAACTTATAGATCTTTGATTACAGCCGTTAAGCTATTTATTTCCCATAACGTTCCGGGCTACCCGACGGCAGGGTGAGCTCGGTTTGGTTGTTTCAAGGGTGTTGATTTCAAGGTTAGTTTTTTCATTTTCTAGGTTTAAAGCCCTGCTGGCGCGGTAGCTTTTGTTAGATGCAGTTTAACTTATTTGCTTTTTCTTTTTTCAACTAAATGTACCGTATATCCGTAGGCGAGTCCAACGACACCCCATAAAATTAGTTTCATTACAATCTTTCCAAATTGTAGTGGAATTCCGTCCGCAAAAGGCGTAGCTATTTCCATAACAAGAAACATAAAGAAACCCCAGAGCAATCCTCTGAGGATCCAAGTTGGTATTTTATTTTTATTCTCCATGTGATTTCTTTTTTGGTTTAAAGTATTATTTCGTTGATTGCATCTAACGTTTTGGTATATGCGTCTGTCCGAAGCAAAGCGAGGATGACGACATATACTTTGTTAGGTGTGGTTTTTTTCGAATTTATGTTGGAACTTTTTTAGTTCGCTTCTTATCAAATCATCCAAGTTTTTGAATTCGGAATGTTTCCTGAATAATGTTTGGTTTTCGTGAATGTACAAATCAATTTCATCATCCAAAGTGAAAAATGGAAGGAGCTGCTCATCATATTGTGACTCCCTGCATAACCCAGCTAGAAGATTTAAACCGGATCTAGGTTTTATGTAGTCTTTGAGTACAGCATTTATAATATAATGTGCCCTTTCAAAGTATCCTATTGGTTTAGTATCTAAATAGTCTATACCCAGCTCTTTTAATCCAAGATCAAAATAGTAAAACTTTAATTCACCATCTTCTGATTTTGGGTTCTGATCAAGACCAGCAAGGATTAAAATACTCTCGTTTTCTATGTTGTTTGAAATGAGCTCGATAGCCGCTGATACCAATTCTTTTGGGTCAAAAACACTTAAATGTATTTTTCCAAGTATTGGAGCTAATATTTCATTTGCAGTCTTCATTAATCGCACCTAACGTTCCGGGACACTCGTCGTCCTCACTTAAAGCCAGACGAACCCCTGGACAACTAAATTTACGACTTTTCTTAATTATTGAAACTGAATGATGACGAGTGTGTCGTGTTATGTGGGGGGTGAACT
>JBBKXT010000267.1:0-9544 GCA_037969625.1 Saprospiraceae bacterium | reverse complement strand
AATGCACTGATCCCTACGTTCAGATCCAATGATTTAGGAATGTCAAATAAAAGATTTTTATCGTACGATAATCCCAATCGCATGCCTTTTCTAGAGCTCTGTGATGGACCAAATAAATCATAAAAAGAAGTATGGTTGTAGGAGGCGTCAATCGAGAACTGGCCGGTTTTATACGATAGGTCGAGATGAAATAACTCATCATCCCCAAGCGTATCAATCGGATAATTTTCATCCATGACCAGACCGTTTCGCCAGGTTTTTGGTGTATAGGCTGCTGAGAATTCGAGAGTTCGAAAGTTAAAGGGATCTGCTATATGCATTTTATAGCCGATCCCGATATTGTTTTTGTAACCAACGACAATCGGGTAGCCGGAATTGACTTTCATTTCTTTGCCCGGTAAATACTTTCCTACATGGGTGATAATCGTGTCCAGATCCAAATCAGCAGCACTGGCAATAGGTATTTGCCAATCCTTTAATTCCGGGAATTTCTCAATGGTGATATTCCCAAGAAATGAAATATTGGCAACATCAAAAACTTGTTTGTTTGGGATAAATACAGGTTGAAAGCCCTTGCTTTTAAAATTAAAAGCGAAAATTTTATTTGAGTCAATGACAGTAGGACGAAAAAGTCCGGTGATACTATTACTGATCGCTATTATTTTTTTTGTGTCGACCTCGACGCGAAATATATTGCTGACACCCGTGTAAAAAGAAGAACCATACATATACTGCCCGTCGTCTGTAAAACGAAACGACTGCGGTGATGCCACATCAAAATTGAATACGGTATCGGGAACATAAATCTGATTCATCAAGTCTTCAATTTTGTAAAAAAGAAGTGCTTGATTTCCTGCGAGGTCACTGACCGCAGCACTAAGTAACGTGCCATCTGGGGAGATATCTATATCGAAAATGTCCTCTCCATAAGGTAATGTGTGTATCTGGTCCCAGGTGCTGTAAGGAACACTTTTTCGGGCATCTATATCGCCTTCTTTGGCAACGCGTGTGATCGTCGAAAAACCATTCAAATGCTTGATCCCCCAAAGGGATTCATCTGCCTGGTTAAACGCAAGATCACCAACACGAAAATCTTTTTGCAACATTCTTGTTTCCTTCGTTTTTAAATTGTAGGAGTTAAGATCTCGCCAACTATCATTGTCTGTTGTATAGTACAACATATCATTCTGAGCGTCATACACCAGGGAAGTAACATAGAATAGTGCGGCGCCTTTAATATCGATTAATCGATCCAGTTTTCCGGTCGCTAAATTAATACTCGCCAGGTGCGGGACTTTTCCGGTATTGTTGATGCCAACATATATAAGGTTTCTTTTTTTGTCATATTGCGCATAGGACACGGAGCCAATAGGTTCTTCACGAATGGATTCCATTTCTGTGGCAGGAAACTGCCTTAAACTGTCTATGTTATCCTGCTGCCATTTTTTTTCAAAATCAATCCAATCATCCCAAGCTTTTGTGATATGTAATCCAAAAACATTATTGAATTGACTGACAAAAAAAGGCCGACTGCCTTTGTCTCGTTTGACCCAGTCAATTATTTTCTGTGGACCATAAGTATAGGCCAGATAGCCCATAAACCTTGTGCCATACAAATAAGAATTAGATCTTCCTTGAAAGTCAGAAGTAACACCTTCAGATTCTAGTCCCTGGGCACTATAGATTCTTGCACCCTCTAATACTCGAGTACGAAATACCATTTCATCATAACTGCCGAGGGCAAGACCCAGTCCACCACTCATCCATGTATCAAGATAGGATGCGATCCCCTCGTGATACCATCTTGGGGAATATCTTCTGGGAACTGTTAGATAGCTATAGACCATGGAAACTGGATCGATCGGATCCGGTGCAACTTTCCCCAGAAACATGCCACGGTAAAAACGATCAGTAGCGGTGGAATTATCTAATGCAACGACATGAACCAATTCATGATTCATCATTGTGAAAACGCGTTCGCCTGCGGGACTTGTCTCAAAGGCATAACTGAAAGGGGATAGGCCCATGCTGATGGCATTGTTAGGAACAGCGGAGGCGCCCGCATTTCCGTAATCACCGAAATCCTGTACGAGAAGTGATATTCTTTCAGTAGGCGTGTAGTCAAATAGTTTCTTATGAAACTGAAGTGCATTATGAAAACATCTTTCCAAATGCGGGAGAACGTATTTGTGGCCATAGTTGTAGGTCACTAAACTCATTTCATCACTTTCAATCAAATCAAACTGAGCGGTGCTATTGAAGTATCCGGTGCATAGGAATACCAGCATAAGGATATAGTGCTGCATTAATTTTTCGGTATTTTTTGCATAGGTAATATAAGTAATTTTAGTTTGGGCTTAAACAAAGAAGGGAGGTAGCTGATATGAGCTACCTCCCTTGCAAATTCAAACAAACTTTTTTGGGGTTTTTTAGTTGAACTTCTTTTCCAATTTTTTAAATTGTCCGGCGGCAACAACATTGGTCAAAGTTTTGTCTTTCATAATATTCTCAAAAGCCGGTTCTTGAGCTACTTGTGTAAAGTTGACATTGGTCGCTACTTGTGTAAATGCAGGGCTATTGGCCAAACTAATCCATGAAGGGTTAGAAATGATTTTAGAGCATTTTGCATTTGTATAACAAACCTGGAATTCCTTGCTTTGTAAAACAGAAGTCATTTGATTAGAAGCAATCAGTTTGTTAAAGTTTGGATTCTTAGCAAGGTTCACAAAACTTTCTGACGCTAGAATAGCGAAAGCTTTTGGGTTTTTTGAGAGGGCATTAAAAGCGTCTGATCCGGCAAATGTTTTAAACTCTTCAGTAGAAACTACTTCAACGAAAGAAGCAAAAGCAGCACTTTTGGATAACTCTTGAAAAGAACTAGATTTTGCCAGAGCTTGAAAGTCGGCATTTTTGGCTAATGCGGCATATTTAGGATTCTTGGCTAATTCGTTAAAAGCATTGCTCCTAGCCAGACTAACAGCGTTTTTGTCATTGACAAGTATCGCCAGCGCATCAGCATTATTTTTAGCAACATTAGTGAAGCCGGCACTCTTAAGTAATTCGCTAAAATTGGCGTTGCTTGCTAATTTCATAATCGACGGGTTACTGGCGAGGGCAGTAAATTCTTCTGATTTGACTAAATCATCAAAGCCAGGTCCTTTTCTTAGTTCGTTGTAAGAAGCATCATTGAATAAAGCAGTGAGTTTGCCATCACTTGCTAGAGAAGCGTATTCTGCTGATTTGGACAATGCTTCAAAGCCAACCACATTAGCAGCATCTTTAAATTTAGCATCGTTAGAAAGGTCATATAGAGCACCTTCAGAGGCCACACCGGCAAATGCTTCATTTTTGGCAAGTTCAGAAAATGCAGGAGATCTCATTAATTCAACGAAATCTTTGTCAGCCATTAATTTTTGAAAATCATCATTTTGTAATAGTTGTTGTACTTCTGCACCGTCCAGATCAATAGGAGCTACTTGACCACCGGCACTGTATTTACCTGCCGGCTTCACGCCATCTATGCCTGAGCCGGAAGCATCAGAAGAGGACATATTAAAGTTGCCGCCAAGAATGAAATAGCCACCAATCGCCAGTGCAACTACAGCAGCGATTAAATAAAGTACTTTTTTTGATTTTTCCATAGTATTGTTTTGATTAATGTAAAAACTAAAAGAGATAAGGGTAAAGTAAATTGGGTGTTATAAAATGTCGCGGTTGATTTGGTTTTTCAATTTTGACATTACAAACATATACACAATATTTTCGAATTCACCTTAATTCTCTCTAATCGATATTAGTTTATTCTAAGGCGTATTAGAACCTTCTAATAACTTAAATAACGGTTTAATCGCTCAATGCTTATAGGCCAATAGAGACAGTGATTGTTGACTTGTATGCTTTTTTCGAAATGATTAAACCTTAGAGGATTTTAATAAGTAGAAGTGGATATATTTTTTTTTCCAAGGCTATTTCATTAGAATTCTAAGCATCTCAGTTTACTTTTTGGTGCGTTAAAGGATAACATAAATAATATCCAATAATCGCAAGAGCGCATTTCGGACAAGTAAAAAACCGAATAAAGCACTATATATTTTGTGTCAACCGGTGATGAGAAATCTACCTTATTAAGGTGACTTCACCTTTAAGTATTTCGGTTTTGTCCGCACCCTCATGATGATGTTCAATGTTTATGACGTAGACATAAACGCCAGACTGAACCGGTGTGTTTCTGTAGGTGCCATCCCAGTTGAAATCTATGTCCTTTGAATAAAATACGAGGTTGCCCCATCGATCAAATATACTGGCAGAGAAGTTTTGAATATTGAGATTACCACCTATAGATAGTTTGAAATAGTCATTGACTTGGTCTCCATTAGGAGAGAATATATTGGGAACATACATTTTCAATTGGGTACAATCCTTTTCCTGTGTGACAATTACTTCATCTGAGGTCATCCAGCATGGAGTGGCCACATGAACAGAATACAACCCTGGTGTGGTCACAATAATGGAGGATGACTGCTGACCACTGCTCCACAGATAAGAGGAGGGAAATGCTTGCGCTGCATCGATTACTATAGATTCCCCATCGCACAGTTTTATTTCATCGGCGAGGTTAAGGACAGGTGTTTGAGTATCTACCCCAATCATTATGCTATCGATAGATGACCCACAAATGTTACTTAAGGCCACCACATAAAGACCGGCCGTCTCGACAAGCATTTCGGAGTGATGGCTACCATTTTGCCAAAGAATATCAAAATCACCTGTTGGGACAGTAAGCATTATCTGATCACCAGGACAAAGGGTGGTGTCATGTCCAAGGTAAAATGGATCCGGCGGATTCAGATATTGTATAGAAATACTATCATATCCGATCCCGCAAAAATTGGATTCCTGAATTTGATACGTGCCTCCACTGGCTACATTTATTGACGAGAGGGTTGAACCATCTTGCCAGAGCAGATCATTTAAGGGGTTCGTAGTGACTTCAAGCACTAGCGTTGCTCCAGTGCAAAGAACAGTGTCAGAGCCTAGATAAGGAGTAGGAGTTTGTACGCTGAAATCAATTTCGATGGTGTCAGTAGCTATGCCACAAAGATTGCTGACGGTTAAAATGTACTCGCCGGAAACAACTACAGGATAAGTGGCCAGTGTTGTTCCATCCTGCCACAAAAAATTTACACCAGCTATACTTGACATTAATATTATGGTATCACCAATGCACGCTATTTGATCAGGTCCGAGATCAATTTGCGGTCCATCTGTACGCTCAGTAATATCAAGGCTATCCACTGCAGTACCACATCCGTTGCTTATGGTTAGAAAAACGAGCTGTGCGTCACTGACTTCGATACTGGAAGCCGTTGAGCCATTGTTCCACAAGAAGTCAACATCAATAATATTTGTAGTGAGTGTTATCGTTTCACCTGGGCATATCGTTTGATCAGGTCCCAGATTCAATAAAGGTAACCCAGGAAGCAATCCAATAATGATCGAATCAGTAAATGAACCACATGTATTGGTGGAAGTTGCGTATACGTGTGCGCTATCGCTTATCGTTATGGCGGATCCAGTGGTGCCATCCGACCATAAAATAGAGGCTCCAGAAACGTTGGCCATCAGCGTAAGCGAGTCCCCTGGACAAATAGAGGTGTCCATGCCCAGATTTAGAATAGGTGTTGCAGGTAACAGGTCAATAAAAAGCGAATCAGTTGTTACCCCGCAATTATTAAGCACTTCAACAATTACCCAACCAGGTGAATCTGTCATGAAGCTTTCTGCCGTCGAGCTATCCTGCCACAACCAAGTCACCACATCACTAAAAGCAGGTGTTAACAAGATATTTTGACCGGGACACAGAGAAGTATCCATTCCCAAGTCCACCATTGGAGCTGAACCGGCAGATGTAACTACAACGGAATCACTATCCACTCCACACGAATTGCTGACGGTAAGTGAATAAAGTCCTGGAGAAGTTACCATTAGATTGGGGGATGTCGATCCATTATTCCATAAATAATCAACACCCGTAATTCCTGACGGAAGCATTACTGATTCACCATCGCAAAGATCAATCGTCATTGGTAAATCTAAAACCGGCGGATTGGAATTTGTTGCTACAAAGATGGTGTCAAAATAAGTTGTACATGCTGTAGAGACTTGTATAGAATAGGTTCCGGGTTGATTAATAAGCAGGGAGTCTTCCATACTGCCATCGCTCCATAATATATTTGCTCCGGGAATGTCCATTTCAAGAATGATAAACTGACCAGGGCAAATGCTTGTATCAGGTCCAAGGCTGAGGGGCATTGTAGGTTGGTACATCACATCAACATTACTGCTGTCGATACCACAGGCATTTTCAAAAACCAGAGAATAGTTGCCGGGTGCGATTATTAGAAGTGAATCGTTGGTTGATCCGTCTTGCCACGTATAGTTTCCAACCTGGCCGTTCAAAGAAAGGATAATGGTGTCACCAGGGCATAACATTATCGTGTCACCAAAATCTATAACCGGAATTTCTAAGACGGTGACATAGATCGAGTCACTGTTTAAGCCACAGATATTTGATACGGTAACACTATAGAGCCCTTCCGTAGTCACTTGATATAAGGTGTCCGTTGAGCCATCTTGCCAAAGGAATGAACCAAGATTGGAATTAAGATTAAATTCAATAGAATCTCCTGCACAAATTGTTTCATCCTGACCTAGCGCAACAGGATCAATAAGTGTTTCAAAAACTTCCAGATCAGCAGAAGCTTCACCACACATATTTGAAATCGTAACCGAATAGAATCCTCCCTGCGTAATGATAAAGGAATTCGAATGACTATTGTTTTGCCAGGTAAAATCACCAAGGTCGGGTTCAAGAAATATTTCGATTTCTTGTCCCAGGCAAACCGTCGTATCCCCACCAAGTGTAAATTGTTCCGGAGGATTTAACACAGTGACATGTATCGAATCGGACGTAAGGTCACAACCATCATCCAAAGTGACCGCATATATTCCTGTCGTTGAAATGGTATACGATGGATTTGTGCTTCCATCGGTCCAAACATATTGACCAAGAGAAGGATCAAGTGAGAATTCGATTGTTTCACCGGGACAGATTACAATTTCATCTGGATTTAATATAACTGGTGGGGAGTCTGTTACTTCGATTTCAATCGAATCTACTCCAGCATCACATCCATCATATATCGTGAGGACATAAGTGCCGGAGGACGTTACGGTTAAGGTTTCTTCTACTGAGCCATTGCTCCAGTAATAATCCACTCCAGGGATGCCTGGATTGATTTCATAGGAATAACACACACTTTCAGGACCGCCTAATTCAAGATCTAGTGCGCCTGGTTGAATTTCTTCTACAAAAATGTCATCAATATAATAATAGGATACCTCCCCATTAAAAGGACATGTCGGATCTGATAGCGTATTGACTTTTGGATGAAAGTTGCCTAAGGTAATATGGTCAAAATTGTCTTCGGCGATAAAGCAACCCTCAACTAATGTCCATCCAGCGGTGTCCGAGATAAAGCCTCCGTTATGATCAATTTGGGGAATATAATCAAGATGTAGGAAGCCGGACGATTCAACGGCGCCAACCGAGAAATATGCGCCAACATGATTTGTCCCGCAAGTCAGGTCTGCGAGGCTAACATAAAAGCTGACATAATAAGCCTTGCCTGCACTCATTGGTTCTTCAAGAGGTGCCTGTATATATTCAACATATTCCGGATGGGTAACATATTTTAGATAAAATCCGCAATATCCATCTCCGGATTGAGCGTATTGGCTTCCAATGAAATTCGTTGGCACACTGGCAAAGCTGGGGTATGAGCAAGCATTAAAATAATCAGCAGTCCCTTCGGTGGGCAATTGCCACGGAGCACAAGATAAATGCACGAAATTATTGAAATTTTCAGGGCAAAAATCGTAGGCCTCAAAGCTGGGGTTTGGGACGAGGTTTTGAGCGGAAATTTGTGGGTTTAAAAAGGGCAAGGCGATGAAACTCACAATGGTTGCCGTTATAGTAATCCGCTGGTAAGCTGTTCCCTGTTTCATCAGTTAGTTCTAAAGGTATGAAAAGGTATTAAATTTAATTCACAAACTGAGCTAATGTGGGTAGTAAATACTATTGAGGGGTCGATATTTTTCGGAGTAAAATTGTAATTTTGCAGATGGTTCCAGGTTAACCGCTTAGATTTTTCGCTTAAAGAATCCAATATCTATAAACTATCATTTGCCAAATGAAAACAAGAATATATTTACTTTCCCAATTTGTCCTGCTTTTTGCAGGTGTGCTGTGCGGACAAAAATTGAATACCGCAAAACTAGATAGTTTGTTTCTTGTACTCGAAGAGAATAATCAAGCCATGGGATCTGTCGCCATTTCAAAAGATGGAAAACTGGTCTATCAAAAGGCAATTGGGTTTAGTACTACATCAGAAACCGAGAGGATTCCAGCAACTATCCAAACAAAGTATAGAATAGGCTCTATCACTAAAATGTATACGGCTATCATGATCTTTCAGCTGATCGAAGAAAAGAAGATTACTCTTGAGACAACCGTTGATACTTTTTTTCCTGGTCTCCCAATGGCAGCGGAGATGACTATCAGCCATTTGCTGAACCATCGAAGTGGGTTACATAATTTCACAAATGATGCTGCCTATATGAATTATTGCGAGATGCCTAAAACAGAGGAAGAAATGGTCGCCATCATCACTAAAGGTGGAAGTGATTTTGATCCGGATTCGAAAGGCGAATACAGCAATTCGAATTATGTAGTATTAGGTTATATAATTGAAAAGGCAACCGGCATGTCGTATGCGAGTAATTTGGAAAGTCGGATTACATCAAAGCTTAAGTTGGAGGAGACGTATGTCGGAAGTAAGATAGCTCAAGATAATTTTGAAGCTTATTCCTATTTGAATACAGGGCAGTGGAGCGACTATACGGAAACAGATATGAGCATCCCCGGTGGCGCCGGTGCGATCGTGTCCACACCTACAGATATGGTAAAGGTTATAGAAGGTTTGTTTGAAGGCAAGTTGATCTCAGAAAAAAGTTTGCTGCAAATGAAAACAATCAAAGAAGGCTACGGAATGGGTATGTTCCAAATTCCGTTTTACCAGCGATCTGGGTATGGGCACAATGGTAGTATCGATGCATTTACAGCAAGCCTTAGTTATTTTCCGGAGGATAAATTAGCTGTGGCCTACTGCACCAATGGCCAGGTTTATCCAATGAATGAAATTCTAGTAGGTGTCCTCAGTGTGGCGTTTGATCGAGATTTTGCCATCCCTTCTTTTAAGACGATCACCTTAACATCTGAACAACTGGATCCATATCTCGGAGTATATTCAAGCCCATCGTTTCCTCTGAAGTTGACGGTTACCAAGGAGGGTACTGCATTGTTCGCTCAAGCCACCGGCCAAATGGCCATTCCACTTGAAGCTACAGCTATCGATAAATTCAAATTTGATCCGGCCGGAATCCTTATTTCTTTCGATCGGGATAAAAATGAATTGACCTTGAA
>JBBKXT010000266.1:0-3246 GCA_037969625.1 Saprospiraceae bacterium | reverse complement strand
AAAGTCAATAAAAGATTAATTTCCGGTCTGAGTTCTGACTTGTTACGGTGATCAGAAGCGTGCCAGTTAAATCCGGTAACCCAATGCTGTCATAATAAGAGAGATCCCATCAATTCGCTGGTTTTTTAAAAGGATTTTATACATCATTTATTTCAATTAAAGGAAGAAATACGCAATGGTAGCGCTGAGCCGGGAAGAAGTATAGCTTTCATTATAAACCAACTTGTCAAGCAGGAAATATTTTGCTGAGTTCAGGGACCGGGTCGTACATCACTGGCTGATCCGCGAGCTTAATCCATACTTTGAGGAGGAATTATTGTATGATAGTTTTGCCTGCAGGACCGGAAAAGCAACCCATATGGGCATCAGAAGGGTGGATGGCTTTATCAAGAGAAAGTGAATATAAAGTACACTGAAATCAAATAAAGTACAGCTACTAACAAAAACTACCACACCAGCAGGGACTAAAACATAGAAAATGAAAACCTTAACTTTAAAGAAAAACTCCTTGGCACAGACTATCGGCAGCCACCCTGCCGTCGGGTAGCCCGGAACGTTATCAGCAATAGTGCTAAAACAAATCATACTATTTTGAGATTAACCCTTATATCAATAATTATAATATTCGGAATCAACCAATCGATTGGCTCAGATAATTATAAAGTAGGTGATCAACTTTATATCTGGGCAAAAAGTGGGTTGAATCTTAGAGAAGGTCCAGGAACTAACTTTCCAATAATTGGGGGAATCTCTTTTGGCGAAAAAGTAGAAGTTATTGAAAAAAGTAATGTGCCATTCACATTCACTTTAATTTCAAAGAAAGCTAAGGCTTTCAGACCAACCAAAAATGACCCTATCAACTTAAGAGGTAATTGGGTTAAAATAAGACTTGATTCAATCACGGGATATATAATTGATCAATATTTGCTTGAACTTAACCCCAAAATAATACACCCAACAAGAGATCGCAAGTTTTATTTTGATATAATTTCAATAGATACCACATGGGTTGACACAGAAAGAAATAATGTCTTCCAGCCAAAATTTTGCTTAACATCTCAACATGGCTATGGAATTTCAGGAAAAATATGGTTTGGAGGTAATTACTATACACAAAGTTACATTTTTGAAGGATTTACAATCGAGGAAGTATTGATTGTCTTTGGCGCCTTCTATGGAAAAGAATATGATCAATTCAGTATAAGGAAAAACTGGAAGGATGAATTAGAAATATCGGACTCACTAACCTGCGAGTTTTTTATTAAAAAAGAGGATTCTGGAATTCATGTTCGCATTGAATGTGGCTGTTAAGCAATTACAAAACAATATTCTGCTGATAACAATAGCTACCCGTCAGCAGGGATTAAAACATAGAAAAAGAAAATATTAACTTTAAAGAATAACTCCCTGGCACAGACTATCGGCTGTCATCCTGCCGTCGGGTAGCCCGAGACGTTATGGACTAGTAAAATAGCATGCTGCCTAATAATAAATAAAAAGAAAAACACCTTCTTTCAAAATAAAGGAGAGAATATCTTTCATGCAAACCAAATATTGTGTAGAATGAAAAACTTTTATCTTACAATCATTGTCGCATTAAGTAGCGTGAGTGTCTCTTCGCAAACCTTATCCAATACCACTTGGATCGTGTATGACTCTACAAACTCCTTTGTAACATTCTTTAAATTTGGTTCAGACACATTATCTCATAGCATGTATAACATGGATTATGAAGATCTTTCAACGTTTCAAGAAAATGGAAATAGTTTTACATTAATAGATTTACCAAACAACTCCTGGTGCCCAGAAGATACTGGTAAATACACTTTTCTAATTGAGAATGACACTTTGAAACTTACTCTCATTAGTGATTTATGTGTAGGTCGTCCTGAAGTCCTTTCTGGTTCTCATTGGATTAAACTATTAACAGGAACAAAAAGCATAAACTTATCCTCAGTAATAAAAATATATCCAAACCCTGCAAATGATGTGATTACAATTCAGTTAGAACCAAATATTCAAAATTCATCATATATCATCTTCGATCATTTAGGCCGACAAGCTTTGAATGGAAATTTGACTGGCGAAACTACGATGGTTGATATAAAGCATTTGACTATGGGTTTATACTATATCCAAATTGGAGAGAAAAGAAAACAATTACTAAAAGTGATGAAAAAATAAACCAGTCCATAACAAAAGCTACCGCACCAGCAGGGCTATTAAGAATAGAAAATGAAAACCTTAACTTTAAAGAAAAACTCCCAGGCACCTCCTTCGCTTAGCTTTACGCAAGCCTTGGCCAGCTTCGGAGGTCAAAGACAGACTTTCGGCAGTCATCCTGCCGTCGGGTAGCCCGGAACGTTATAGCCAATTTTAAGACGACACTACACTAATGATAGAAACAGAAATTTGAAACAAAAATTCACATACGGACTTTTGACAATTGTTCTAATCGGTGGACTTTATTTCGGACTTCGTTTTGAGTTCGGATTTTTTACTCCTTTCAACTTTTGGACAGCGGGGCAAGACATTAAAAACGGAAAACTTCAAATAGCTGAAATTGGTGAAATGCCATTAAATTTTGAACAAAAACAAAAGTTGGCTAACTCTTACGGATTTGACTTTTATCAATTTGGTTGCAATGTGACAACAGACATTATCAGCGGGACAGAATATTACAATAAGAAAATGGTTGACCAATTGGAAAGCAAATATGGTATTGGTTGGTGGGCTAAGTTTCAATCTCAACTTGACAGCATTGACAATAGGACAACACAACAAATTACCATAGACGACATTAAAGGAAAATGGTATCTTAACAAGTGGACAATGTATCACACTTTGTCATTTGCAGATACAACCGTTTTCGTGGACAATCATATTGACAGTGTTTTTTACAGCAATTATTCCATACATAATGGCACTCTTATTTTGAAGGACAACGATAGAACATTAAGATACAATAATAAAATTATCGCCATTTCAAAAGACACTTTAATAATCAGAAGTTTTGGGAACGATGCAGACACTTTGAGTTATTCACGGACCAAAAGAGAATGGAAAAACGAATAAACACTGGCTATAACAAAAGCTACCGCAACAGCAGGGCTTTAAACATAGAAAATGAAAAACTTAACTTTAAAGAAAAACCCCCGGGCACAGGCTATCTAAAGTCATCCTGCCGTCGGGTAGCCCGGAACGTTATAGGACATATAAATGAAGTATTTATTTTCCATCCTAATT
>JBBKXT010000265.1:0-9051 GCA_037969625.1 Saprospiraceae bacterium | reverse complement strand
GGACCTCCCGTCTTCCGCCCATATTCCAATATCTCATTAAAATCAACTCCGCCTGACCGAGAATACGCAACAGGATTGCCGTGTATCGAGTTGAGTAAAGTGGTTTCCTTTCCTTCGCCGGCCATCCAGTGGCCGCCTACATAATTTTCAAGTATTTGCATGGCGTGAAGATACTAATAGAAGGGTTAAAGGAGAAGGGTTCACGGTCAAGGGTAAAAACCTTTTCTGCGTATGTCTCTATTTTTTCTGCGCCTTCCGCGGGAAACCTTTTTTTTTCAGCGTCTTCAGCTATTTTTTTCTGCGTTCCCGAACGAAAGGTAACTGCAGCGTCAAATGCCCTGTGCCTCTCACACTATAAAGTCTCAGGTCTTTTTGAAAAGGTTCAGTAGGGGCAGAAGTTGTGAGTCGCGTATCGGAAAGTCTCGCGTCCTTTTATGTATTTTCCGTTAACCGTTTACCATCCTTGGTCGCCAATTCCGATGGATCGGAATTGGCGGCGGGGACTTATCCCCTCATCACCATCACTTTCTCCATCGAAGACTTTCCATCTTCCGTCATCCATTGAATCAAATAAACACCATTATCCAATTGATGATCTATTCGGATGATGCCGCTGTTTTGATTAATTGAATGAGAAGACATAAGTCGACCCTGGACATCAAAAAGATTTACAGTCGTGATGTTGAGTTCAGATTCTCCTTTTGATTTGAGATAGAGTGTTGCACCGGACACCGGATTTGGATAAACAATAAACTGTGTGCCCGATGGATATAGGTCGTGACTCGCAGTGGTGCTTTGCGTTATTTTGAAATTATCAATATGCGCTTTAAGAATGTAGGCATCTTCAATGGTTGTTGTATCAGTAGCGCTAACCATAAATTTTACCTGATCCCATGGTTCCGGAAGATTGGAAAAATCAGTGTATGCTTTTGATTGCCATGACGCACCGAGTGCATCACCTGTCAAGTGCTCCAATAATAATGTGTCAGTGCCGTTAATGATCCAAACAGAAAGTCCTGTGTATTCATCAACAGGAGATTCACAAAGCCAGTAATCGAAGCTAAGTTCAGTTGGAAAAACTTCTGTAAAATCCATCGCTGGAGAGACCAGCCAGGTTGTGCCGCCATTCACTTCATTCTCCTTTACATCATCTGTTGTTGAGAAACCTGTGGTGTAAGCAAAAATACCATTGTCAAAAGGGGAATCACCATCGGATCCACAAAGTAACGTGTCGCCCAAATAAGATGCAATCGGCACATTACGCCCCCATGCGCCACTGATGAGCATGTTGGTTGTTGTCCAACCTAAGTCCGCATCAAAATCATCTCGGTATCCCGGTACAACTTCAAAGGTGACAATTGTCGGTTGATCTAGATTGATGACTGTTTCATAGGTATGTCCCCAAATACCGGTTTCAACATCGTAGTCGTCACCAAAAATGGATGGAATTATAAAGTCTCCATTTTCATCGCATTCGATGGAGTAGATTCCTTTTTCGCCCATGAATGTCACTTTTGCAAATGGAACATCACCACCTTCGGCATAAACTACTTTTCCAGTGACTGAATAAACCGGCCATGGTACCAACTCAATTGTTGGGGTCAATACTTCTCCATTGACAAAATCAGCTACGATCGTTTTGTCAAAATAACCAGGCTTGGTCACCTTTATATTATACTGTCCCGGAACAGCTTTTCCAGTTTTAAATTCGCCGGAAATATCTGTGAATTCAGGAAGTAATATTTCATCTGTTTCAATGACCACATCCGCATGATTGATTGGTTCTTTCGTGACAGAATCAATTACAATTCCCTCCAAAAAGCAAGCACGAACATAATTCGGTTCGAATACATATAAGCCACTTTGTCGATCAGAACTTAATATTTTTCCGGAAGGCAAATAAGGATAGGTTCCCCATACACCGGGAAATCCTCCCTCTCCACCTAACCAGGAATCAAAGTTTCCAACCTGAACCAGGTTATCAGGACGCGAACCATCAATAATGATAGTGCCATTAGCATAGTAGGACGTGACGACCCAGTCATTGTACACAAGTACATTGTGCGGAATATTACCCATGCCTATTTTAGATACCTCAGCAAATCTGTCCAGTTCTATGATGTTTCCAGGATCTGAAATATCATATGCGGTGACATAGGCATTTGCCCTCTCATCTGTTGTAAAAATCGTCTGGCCATCATCTGAAAGCCAGCAGTTGTGCGTAAACTCATTAGGTGTTTTAGTCTTGCCTAAAAGTTTAATGTCCTGTGGATCATTCGCATCATAAATCGAAAGATTACCGGCATATATTTCAGCACTATATATGATATGATCTCTTACATAACAATCATGAGAATAAATCGATGGAGCCATCGCGATAAACTCAGGCTTGGTTGGATCCGCTGTAAGATCAGCCATGATCATACCACCATTATTTAAATTACTTCCAATGACATACAGAATACCATATTCATCGATCCATAAGTTATGCGCTCTTGTTAAAGGTTTCGGACCATCATCTGTGGGCAGAGAATCCAGCCACACATACGTTTGAACAGAATCCGGTAGAAATTGAAGATCAATAATAAGAATCCCCACATTCGCTTCAGTGGATACATAAGCATAATGGCTGTATGTTTTTATATCTCTCCACGTATTGCTCACTGCTGAAATATGAACTACTTCCACTATCGTGTCTTGACTCACATCAACAATGGCTACACCGGCTTGCAATCCCACTAAGGCATATTCGGTTTCGTCTTCATCTACCCAGCCCCATATGTCATTCACACCACCGGAATAAGTCAGACTATCCTGTAGGTTCATGTTGAGTTGAGCAAAAGTGGTATTAGGGGAAAATAGCACTAGAATGGCTGCAGTGACAGCCGAAAAAAAGATTCTCATATATTAAATGCTGGTCGTTAATTGAATAAAGGGCACAAATTACGGAATTCTCTCAGGGAATTTGGCCGCATGTACGACAATAGGCATTTCATTTCGGTTTCCAAGGAGAATATTCTGAGTCGGCTTTACTTTTGTTAATTATTTCCGCAGATTCTTCTCTTAAAGGGAGTGCTGGTCTCAATCCTTCAAAGCATCTGCCAGGAAGTTCTTGATATATTTTAGTGCCTTCAGTCTTCCAGCCGATCATTTCGTCAGATACTTCCCTAATTATTTTTGCCGGATTCCCGACGATAAGGCTTCTTTTGGGCATTTTTTCTCCGGCTTTGATGAAAGTAAGAGCCCCTACGATGCATTCATCCCCTAATTCCACATTGTCCATGATAACAGAATTCATTCCCACCAGACAATTTTTGCCAATGATCGATCCATGAATAACTGCTCCGTGACCGATATGAGCGCCCTCCATGAGCCTTACCGTGACTCCCGGAAACATGTGTATTGTACAGTTTTCCTGGACATTACATCCATCCTCAATGATTATTCCTCCAAAATCCCCCCGGATCGCTGCCCCGGGACCCACATAGACATTTTTGCCAATAATCACATTCCCAATGACAGAGGCCATCGGATGAACAAAAGATGAAGGATCCACCACCGGGGTATGTTCTTCAAATCGGTATATCATGATTTTCAGCGTTTTAGTGGGTTAAAAGTAGTTAGTTATTTTTGGACCTGGGACGTTTAGACCTGAGACCCACAGTGAAGGCGCAGTCCTTCATCTGTAGACCTGAGGTATTGCATAAAAGCCGAAGGGCTCAGGCGATTGCTCATAGCTGATAGCTGATAGCTCGTTGCCCTTAGCCCTTAGCACCACGCTCCATTCCCCATTTCACCATATGGTTCATATCCTTAGCCATATGGTTTCCGCTGAGCGGAACTCTTCGCCCTATGCCCTTTGATCATTAATTACTATTTTTACCCATTCATAAATAATTGACTAGGTGGCATCGATCCACAATATTAGCATCGAGGGCATCAATGGAAAAGAAATCAAGCTAAAACAATTTGAGGGTAAAAAACTGCTGATCGTGAATGTTGCATCAGCATGTGGATTCACCCCACAATATGAGCAGTTAGAAGAATTGTACCGCCATTTTAAAGAACGAGTAGTAATCTTAGGATGTCCGTGCAATGATTTTGGCCAGCAGGAACCTGGAACCGAGGAGGAGATTTTGTCCTTCTGCAAGACCACGTTTGACGTGACTTTTCCATTGACTAAAAGAATAAATATTCTTTCCAATCCTGTTCATCCATTGTACCAATGGTTGACAGAGAAGACGAAGAATGAGGTAATGGACAGTGAGGTAAAATGGAATTTTCAAAAATATGCAATCGGACCTCAAGGAGATCTGCAGCGTATGTTTACCACCCAAACCTCACCGCTCGATGAATCAATATTAAGCTGGGTAGATTCCGCCTGATGACTATCAGGTATGTCGCTATTAGATAATTTTGGCCAGCCGGCAATCCGGCAACAACTGGATACGATTCTTTCGGGGAAGCGTATGCCACATGCCATGTTATTTTACGGCGAACCAGGCGCAGGCGTTTTACCGGGCGCACTTTCCTTAGCAAATGATATTTTATGCACAGCACCGGTCAATGGAAAAGCATGCCGTCAATGCGCCTCATGCAATCGAGCCAGTAAAAATATTCACCCGGATCTTCACTTCCTTCTCCCTCTAGCGGGCGCCAAATCCCTAAGCACAGCGTTCTACGAACCATGGCGCGAAGCCATTGCCCAAAATCCATGGTTAAATGTTTTTCAATGGACACAGTTTTGTGATGTTGAAGGCAAACAGGTAGATATCCACAAAGAAGATATCCAACATGTTACGGCAGACCTTAGCCTGGAAGCATTCGAAGGAGGGAATAAAGTGATCATTATATGGATGGCGCAGTTTTTGGCCAGAGAAGGAAACCGACTGCTTAAATTAATCGAAGAACCACCGGATCAAACCTATTTCATTCTGATTAGCAACCAGCGTGAAAGATTATTGCCGACGATACGTTCAAGATGTATGCAGCTTTATTTTCCGCCAATGGAACAAGCAGAAATTTTGAAATTGCTGACAGAAACCTATCAAGTAGAACAAAAGGCAGCAGAAGTACTAGCTAAACAATCCGTTCAGGATATGGGTCGTGCACTGACACTGGCCAATAATACCCTGATGGATTTCAAAGATCAAATGGCCGCATGGTTTAGAGCCGTCATTAGTAAAAATGGAAAAGAAATCGCTACCTGGTCAGATCAAATGGGCAGGCAGGAGAAAGAAGAACAAAAACAATTTGCGCTGTATGCCATCGATTTTGTTAGAAATATCCTCTGGGCTTTTTCAGCGGAAGATCAAAATCAAAGAGTTGTCGATGGGGCAGAGATGATCAAATACTTACATGCACATTATTCGCCTGAAGTATGGCATCATGTCAGTCTTGGCCTACAAACCGCACATGAGAAAATAGCAAGAAATGCCAATACAAAACTGTTATGGCTCTCCTTGTCTATCACAATTAAAAATCAATTAATGGCATATCGCCTTCAACATATAAACGCTTAATCTATGGCTTGCGCAACTTGCCAAAGTGGATCAGGAACACCCGGTGGATGTCAGAATAACGGACATTGCGCTACCGGTGGCTGTAATAAAATGAATACATACGATTGGTTGGCCAAGTATGAATTCGAAGATCCCACAGGAACAGATATCGTCGAGGTCAGTTTTAAAAAAGGAGCTCGTAAAGAATTTTACCGCAATCATAAAAATAATCCAGCGCAAACACGCGATATGGTCGTCGTGGATACAGGCACCGGGTTTGATGTTGGCATTATCTCGCTGACCGGTGAATTGGTTCGCATGCAGATGAAGAAAAAGCGTGTGAAAGAATTGACGATTACCAGTCCGGTTGTCCGTGTTGCAAATGATCGGGATATTGATCGTTTGAATGAAGTACGCGCGCTTGAAAATCAGGCGATGGTGCGTGGCAGAGCGATTAGCGTGTCACTCGGTTTGGATATGAAAATTTGCGATGTAGAGTATCGGGGGGATGGTAGAAAAGCAACCTTTTATTATACAGCAGAAGGTCGCATCGATTTCCGTGAGTTAGTCAGATCATATGCTAAGGAGTTTCAGGTAAAAGTTGAAATGCGCCAGATCGGAGCACGACAGGAATCCGCGAGAATTGGAGGCATAGGTACTTGTGGACGCGAACTTTGTTGCTCCACGTGGTTGACCGATTTTAAATCCGTCAATACACACACCGCCCGATATCAAAATCTCTCTATCAATCAGGCTAAGTTGTCCGGTCAATGTGGACGACTGAAATGTTGCCTCAACTACGAGCTGGATACCTACTTGGAAGCACTGACTGAATTTCCTAAGAATGTTGATCTGTTGAAATTCAATGGAGGTACGTCTATGTTGATTAAGACAGATATTTTCAAGCGATTACTTTACTACAGTGTTCAAGTTGAGCGCGGTCGTAATACGATTCTCGCCTTGTCACTTGATCGAGTGAAAGAAATCAAGGCCATGAATGACAATGGTGAATTACCTGATCAATTACAAGATCCTAATCTAGTGGTTGAAGAGGAACAACTTGACTTTGCGGATGTCACCGGTGTAATTGAACTACCGGATGTCAAAAAGAGAAAAGGCAGAAACAACAAACGTAAGTCAGGCGGAAGATCAAACAAACCTCAAGGTTCAGGTTCGGACCAACAGCGTCAAGATAGACCAAAACGGGACGGCCCAAAATCAAGAGATGGTCAGAAACCAAGAGGTGAGCAAAAACCAAGAGGAGAAAAAAAGCCAAGAGGTGAGCAAAAACCAGGAGGAGAACAAACTGCCAGTGGAAATCAAAACCAGGAAAAAGGCGAAGCACAAAAAAATTCACCTCCAGGTGAAGGCCGAAATAAAAAACGCAATAACCAGAATAGAAATCGGAATAAAAACCGAAATAAAGGACCTCGTCCAACTGATGGCGATAAGCCCACACCAAACAATCCACAGTCATGAAGTATGATTTGATGATCATCGGTTCCGGCCCCGGAGGATATGTTGCCGCTATCCGCGCAGCACAGCTGGGTTTAAAGACCGCCATTATCGAGAAGTATAATACACTTGGAGGAACCTGCCTCAATGTAGGTTGCATTCCATCCAAAGCTTTGTTGGATTCTTCAGAGCATTTTCACCAACTCAACCACACCTTTGAAGAGCATGGAATCAAAGCGCAGAAAGTTTCGCTTGACCTTCAACAGATGGTCAGTCGCAAAGGAAAAGTAGTGGATCAGGTTTGTGGTGGCGTTGAGTTTTTGATGAAGAAGAATAAAGTGGAAGTCCTTCATGGCCTGGGTTCATTTGTCGATGCAACCCACATAAAAGTAACTGCAGCAGATGGATCAGAATCCGTTTATGAAACCAGCAAAACGATTATTGCAACCGGATCAAAACCTGTGACACCTGCGTCGATGGGCTATGATAAAAATCGTGTGATCACCTCAACAGAGGCACTGAATATTTCGTCTTTACCAAAGCACATGGTCATCATCGGAGCCGGTGTGATTGGTCTCGAATTGGGATCTGTGTTTGCACGCCTGGGGACAACTGTGGAAGTAGTAGAATACATGGACAGGATTCTGCCTGGTATGGACAAGGATTGTGCGCGGGAATTGACCAGGTCATTAAAAAAGCTGGGCATCACTTTCCATTTAAATCATGAAGTTCTTTCTGTGAAAGGAAGTAAGACGAAAGCGAAAGTGGAAATGAAGTCCAGGAAAGGTGACGAACAAAAAACAATCGACACTGATTACTGCCTGATTGCTATAGGACGTCGTCCGTATACTGATGGTCTTGGTTTGGAGAATATCGGCGTTAAGTTAGATGAAAGAGGACGCATTGCGGTTGATGAACATCTTATGACGGATGAGCCCGGTATCTATGCGATTGGAGACGTCATAAAAGGTGCCATGCTCGCCCATAAAGCGGAGGAAGAAGGAATCTTTGTTGCAGAAACGATCGCCGGCCAAAAACCTCACGTTGATTACAATCTCATTCCGGGAGTCGTGTACACGTGGCCGGAAGTCGCAGCTGTAGGAAAAACAGAGGAGATGCTGCAAGAAGCAGGAATCGAATTTAAGGTTGGGAAATTTCCTATGCGTGCATTAGGTAGAGCACAAGCCAGTGGCGACACAGAAGGATTTGTAAAAGTGATTGCAGACAAGACCACGGATGAAATTTTAGGCGTGCATATGTTTGCTGCGCGTGCGGCTGACATGATCATGGAAGCTGTGTCACTGATGGAATTCAGAGCGTCTGCTGAGGACATGGGCCGAATCTCTCACCCGCATCCAACTTATACCGAAGCGATTAAAGAAGCTGCCTTAGCGGCTACGGATAACCGGCCTCTGCATTCTTAGAGAAAATTGTTTGTGGGTTATTCTCCGGCGATGACAATCACCATTTCGCCTTTTACTTTTTCGGGGTGGTTGCCAAACCATTCGAGTAATTCCTGAGCGGTTCCGAAATGAAATTGCTCAAACATTTTAGTGAGTTCTCTGACCACAACCATTTTTCTTTCACTTCCGATGTGGGTATTGATTTCATCGAGACATTTTAATAGTCGGTAGGGCGATTCATATAAAATGATCGTGTAGGGAAAAGTGGCTAAAAATTTCCATCGCGTCTGGCGGCCTTTTTTGTGAGGAAGAAAACCTTCAAAGAAAAATCGATCGCATGGAAATCCTGATCCGACAAGGGCATTGACAAAAGCAGTGGGGCCTGGCAACACAGTGATTCCTTGTTCGGCTTCCCGACAGGCGCGGACCAACATAAAACCAGGATCGGATATTCCGGGCATTCCCGCATCTGAAACTAAAGCAATATTGGATCCACCTTGTAAGCGCTGGATGATATCTTCAGTGGTTTGATGTTCGTTGTGTGCATGATATGCTTTCAGTGAAGTAGAAATTTCATACCTCGTAAGCAACCTTTTCGTAACCCTTGTGTCTTCTGCTAAAATAATATCAACTTCAGCCAACACCTCCAACGCTCTGTGCGTGATGTCGCCCAGATTGCCGATAGGAGTGGG
>JBBKXT010000264.1:0-5210 GCA_037969625.1 Saprospiraceae bacterium | reverse complement strand
GCTTTATAACCCGCAATTGAAGCCATAGACGATAGAACATCCATCGCCTGTGCCAGGGTTGTCCTTGGAATCATATCCATACTCAACGCTCGGAATCCGTATTGCGCCAGTTTCGCATTGACGGATTCATCCTGATATGGTCTGAATTGGGAAATCAGCAGGGTACCACTTTTTATTTGTCCGAGTTCTTCATCTGCCGGTGGAAATATAGAAACGATCACATCCGCTTCTTTAAATATAGTCGCTCTGTCTTTTGTGACCGCCATTCCTTCATAGTGAGAATCTTTGAAACCCACCTGTTCACCGGCACCGGTTTCAATCCACCAATTGGCGTCTTTAAGTTTTGATCTCTTAAGGTTATCCGGAGTCACCGATACCCTTTTGTCATTATTTTCTTTTATAATTCCTATTGTTAACGACATACTTTGTTTTTTGTTAGCGAGGCGAAAGATAATGGTATTATTTGCTTTGATTGTTGGCCCGTTTATGGGATCGCCTCATTTTTTATTAAAAGCGGGTCACCCGGCGGTATATAACTTGTTATTTTTCCTCAAAATACAAGTATCTTCCCTTCAGAAAATAGCGAAATTTATGAAGGAAACGATAGTGTTGATCCATGGTTATGGTTTTGATTCCAGCACCTGGTCTCCTGTAGAAATGGCCTTTGATGATTTTAATGTCATCCAGCTTTCGCTTCCTGGTTTTGGTGAACAGACCGTTGAAGAACCTTATTCTATTAACGCATTAGCACAACGATTTTGGCTGGATCTGGCAACACCAAAGGATGCTCGCATCCACCTCGTCGGACACAGCATGGGCGGTTATGTGTGCCTTGAGATGATTGCTCAACAACCCCATTTAGTCGCTAGTCTTGCACTCGTTCATAGTCACGTCTATGCAGACTCAGATGACAAAAAAGCAAAGCGAACCACAGCAATTGAAGAAATTAAAAAGGCAGGCAGAGATTCTTTGGTTAGGAAGATGATTCCTTCTTTTTTTAATACTTCGGTCGCCGAAAAATATATTGCTGAAATACTCGTAGCGCGAGGCCTGGAATACAACGACCATGCGTGGTATTTTGGGATGGAGGCGATGAGAGATCGTAAAGACCATAGCGAAACATTAAGAAAAACAGCTGTTCCTGTATTAATGATCATGGGGGAAAAAGATGAGGCTGTCCCCGTTAGTCTTGCATATCAACAAGCAGCACTATCGGATAGATGTAAACTTTGTGTGTATCCGGAATCCAGACACATGGCGATGTATGACAACACGGTTAAAATGATTCATGACTTACACACTTTTTACCGGGCTATATAATAAGGTGTCATGATGATCATTATTTGTTATGTCTGCTATGATCACGGCGTGTTTTCTTTTTTAAATTTTCCTCAAATCCCGTTGTCAGGTCAATATCCATTTGATTTGCCATACACATAAGCACCCACAGGATATCACACATTTCATCTTTGATGGCTTCTTTTGAATCAATCATTTTCTCAGCAGGTTTGAATGATTGATCGCCATAGGTTCGCACGATCCATCGGGCCATTTCTCCTACCTCTTCTGTTAGAATGCCCAGGTTGGTCAGTTCGCTAAAATAGCCGCCACCGTATGTTTTGATCCACTCGTCTACCTTTTGTTGTGTTTCTGCGATTGTCATATATCTTTTTGTTTGCTGTCTATTATGATGGTGACCGGTCCATTATTGACCAGGGTCACTTTCATCTCGGAGCCAAAAATTCCGGATGGTATTTCCCGATCGATTTTTGAACCTATGTATTCTTTAAAATACTCATAAAGCGGAACGGCTGTTTCCGGTCTTGCTGCGCGTATAAAAGAAGGTCTGTTGCCTTTCTTTGTATTAGCATATAATGTGAATTGACTGATCAATAGTATTTCACCTTGTACATCCTGCAAAGAAAGATTCATTTTATCTTCATCATCCTGAAATACGCGTAACAGACTTATTTTGTCGGCCAACCAATGCACGTCTTCTTTTGTGTCCTCATGTTCAATGCCTAGTAATACGACAAAACCGTTGGCGATTTGACCGGTCAGGATCTCATTAGAAATAACGCTTGCTGAAGTGACGCGTTGAATAACTGCTCTCATAAATAGGGTTGCATGATCTGGGTGATAAATTACTTATAAACATTAAAGCTAATTAGACTATATAATATAAAGAACTTCAAGTACTGCGCAAAACATCTTTTCCACATTTTAGGTGAATTAATTGTCTGATTTATGTGGGTAAGTCGCGTCTTGTGATACAAATATCAAATGAGGTCTTTTTTTACGCTATTTATCCCACTCAGAAGGTTGATTTGTTAACATATTGAAAAAATTATTATTAAACATTTTCACTTATATACATGCTGATCTAAAATGATGATAAACACCATATCTAATTAACTATCAATTAATTAACATGTTTATAATAATGTGAATTACAGTGAATAAATATACCTTTTGACATATTAATAAAAGCGCTGAAAAAAATTTCCACGAATTAACACCCCTAATGATGATGATAGAAAAGAGGATTTAATTTTTTACTTCATCAATATCAGTCAGAGGAAAATTGACTGATTCTTCAAGTATCTTTGGACCAACATGAAAGTCAACGTGCACAAGGATCATCGATGGGTTTTAGCTTGGTTGTTTATCGGCCTGGTAATGGTCTTTATCCAGATATTATTGGGGGGTGTTACACGGTTAACCGGATCCGGGTTGAGCATTACCCGATGGGATATTGTGACAGGAACCTTACCACCACTAAATCCTGCGCAATGGCAGGATGCATTTTCATTATATAAGCAGACACCTCAATACTTGAAGATAAATGAGGGTATGGCTTTGGCTCAATTCAAATTCATTTTCTTTTGGGAATATTTTCATCGGTTATGGGCGAGGACGATGGGTTTTGTTTTTGTCATTCCGTTTTTTATTTTTCTGATTAGAGGGTCATTAAAAAAGGAAACTGTCAGACGTCTCGGTGTCGTCGTTGGATTAGCAGCTTTGGCGGCAATATTTGGTTGGGTGATGGTGGCTTCCGGATTAATTAGCAGGCCTTGGGTAAATGCTTACAAATTGACTTTTCATTTGGGTTTAGGTGTAGCTCTTTTTATTTTTCTTTTCTATACTTGGTTTAAGGAAAAAGCAATTAGTTCACTAGGGGAGCGAGCAAACTGGAAACAGGTTTTTAATTGGTTTATTGGACTGACTATAATTCAATTAAGTTTTGGGGGTTTTGTATCTGGAATGAAAGCTGCGATGAATTATCCTACCTGGCCAAAAATGAATTCGGAATGGATTCCTTCTATTATTTTAGATACATCGCATTGGCATATGGAATCATTATTAATGTATGATTCTGCTGGATTTATGCCGGCTTTGGTGCAATTTATACATAGGTTATTAGCCTATGGAATATTTTTATATGCTGTTGCTTTTTGTATTCGATGGTTGCGACATGAGCCTAAAGAATTACATTGGTTGGCGTACAGTTTGCTTGGCATTATTATTGTTCAGATGACTTTAGGTATATTGACCTTACTGGGGAGTATTGGCGAGATTCCTGTTTTGACTGGGGTTATGCATCAGGGAGTTGGTATTCTATTTTTAACTTACCTTTTTTATATTAAGTTTAGGAGTAAATAAGTTCTATTTTTAGGTTTAGTAAACTAAATCAATCGTTTAGAAGTTTATCACCACTATATGAATTATAGCATTATAGAGGACAATGGATTTAAGTATATTGAATCGAATCCTAATGAAGAGCGGACTTTGTTATTACTACATGGTTTGTTTGGTGCGTTGAGTAACTTCTCAGGTATTATAGATCATTTCGCCGGTAAGGTCAATGTTGTTGTGCCTATGCTTCCCATTTTTGAATTGCCGCTAAGGAAGTTGTCCGTGATGGGTTTGGTAAAGCATGTGAGTGACTTTGTATCCTATAAGGGATATCAGCATCTGAATATTGTGGGGAATAGTTTGGGAGGCCATGTGGCTATATTGTATGCATTGGAAGTTCCTGAAAAATTGGAATCACTGACACTTACCGGAAGTTCTGGTCTTTTTGAAGCGCCCTTGGGGAGTACTTTTCCAAAGCGAGGTAATTACGAGTTTGTACAGAAAAAAACGGAGTCTACCTTCTATAACACAGAAGTGGCTACCAAAGAATTGGTTGATGAGGTGTATGATATTGTAAATGATAGAAACAAGGCGATTAGAGTGATTGCTATTGCAAAATCTGCTTTGCGACATAATATTTCTGATAGACTAGATCATATCGAAAAACCGGCTTTATTGGTTTGGGGTAAGCAGGATACAATTACCCCATCTTTTGTTGGTGAAAAATTTCATGAGCTATTATCTGATTCCAGACTACATATCATTGATAAGTGTGGTCACGCGCCAATGATGGAATATCCGGAAGAGTTCAATAGATTACTCAATGAATTCCTTACGGACAAAGGAAAAATTTAATGACGCTTCTTATTTGTTCCACGTGGAACAGTTAGAAAACTTCCACATACTTTAGTTTCGGTTACAATTTTAGTTTGGTGAACATTCGTTTACCTGTGGTTGTATTTGTTCCACGTGGAACAAATACAACCGGTTTTAAAAACAAAAGAGACCAAAGACGTATTTAATAAACTCAAAAGCGAATATTAATGACAAAGGGAATTGATCAGAATAATCTGGATACATCTATTCATCCGGGCGAGGACTTTTATCTGTTTGTGAATGGTGGTTGGATGAATGCGACAGAAATACCTGCAGACAGAAGTTCGTGGGGTAGTTTCCATGAGTTGTCCAAAAGTACCGAACAATACGTCATCGATATTCTGAGTGAGGAATTGTCTACTCCGGGCGCTTCAGAGAATATCGCCGCCAGACTATTTGAATCAGGGATGGATACCCAATTGGTTGAAAAAACAAGGCTAGCACCAATAAAACTCCTTTTGGATGCCATCAGCGGAATAAAAACTCACAACGAACTTCCGACATTATTAGGCTTACTAGCAAAACACGGCAGTGGGGTATTGCTGCACTTTAGTGTTCACCCCGATATGGCAGATAGTCATACCTATTCTGCTTACCTGGAAGCCGCTAATCTGGGTCTCCCGGAGCGAACATACTACCTCGAGGACGATGAGAAAGCAATTAAAATAAGAAGTCAATACATCGACTACATAAAAAGC
>JBBKXT010000263.1:0-4602 GCA_037969625.1 Saprospiraceae bacterium | reverse complement strand
AATTCGGAGGCAATTTGCTCATGCGAAAGATTGATTAAGGTAGAGTCTGTTACTTTTGATTTCTCCTTCAAATAACTGACAAGCCGCACATCCAGTTTTTGAAATGCGATCTGGTCTATCACTTGGATCATCTCGTGAAATCGATTGCGAATGGTCTTCATCACAAAGTTTTTCCACGTTGGATATTTCACTAACCATTCATCCATCAGGTTGATTGGAATGGCCAGCATCGACACATCCTCTTCTGCCACTGCTTTGATTTCGCTGACGTGCTGTTGCATACAGCAAGTAAAAGTCATGGCACAACTTTCATTGGGATTGACATAGTAAAGGAGTAATTCTTTACCGTCGTCTTCGATGCGGGAAACCTTCACTAGTCCGGACAAAATAATTGGGACTGTACGGATTATTTGCCCCGTATCAAGGATAGTTTCACCTTCCTTTATAAAAACAGGCGTTGCTTGTTTTTCAATAGCCTTTACTAGTTCAGGCTCAAATAAAGTTTTGAATTGTTCGAAAACGTCCATGAGCCAAAGGTAGAAGTTTTAGACCACGTGAAACCTTTAAAAACTTCCAGCGAGATATAAAGTCTGACTAATCTTCTTCTGTAGAGGTCGTCACCGGCAATCCCTCTGTTTGCCAAGCATCGATCCCACCTTCAAGATCATGGATTTTCTCAAATCCTTTGGCATCCATATACCTTGCAGCGCCACTACTTCTTCCTCCTACGGTACAATAAAGAAAATAGGATTTGCTTTTATCTAATGAATCCACTCTGGATTCAAAGCTGTCTGCCACGTAGTCAAGGTTTCTAGCTCCTGGTATATGCCCTTCCGTAAACTCTTCAGGCGTGCGCACGTCCAGCAGGATGGCATACCTGTCATAGCTAAGCAACTCACTGAAATCTAATGCTGGAATAGCTTTGTGTTTATTTTGTGATTGGCAGGCAACCACCAAAGTCATTACAATGATAAAGATTCCAATGGCAGGCTTCATGATTATTTTATTTATACTTTTCAACGACTTCCTGAAGTGTGGATATCGGCACAACACCTGATTGTGTCCATACCACTTTTCCCTTCTTGAACAACTTGAGAGTAGGAACCCCTCTAATCTGATACACATCAGCGACCTTCGGGTTTTTATCAACATCCACCTTGAGGATCTTGACATCATCACCAGCTTTCGCATGAAACTCCTCCAAAATGGGTTTTAGCATTTTACAGGGACCACACCAAATGGTAAAGAAATCCACCAAGACCAGAGGTTCTTCATTTAAAATCTCAATAAATGTCCGTCTTTTATTTTTGGTTTCAGTCATCATTCAAAAAATTAGTTGATTTCAGATTTGCGCTCCATTTCAACAGATCGGTTTCCATTGTAGCACTGTCCTCCTGCACATCCAAAAGCAAATAAGCCCATAGCGGCAAAGTAAGCACCTACCGCTATGCCAATCCACTCATGACTCAGTCCTGAGACGATGCCCATGACCAATCCGGCTGCCACGTAGAACCCCCGTTGAAAGGTCCAGCCATACAACAATCTATCTTTCATCTTATGATTTTATTTTGCGATAGAGACTTTTCCAGCCACCACCATTATATACTTCTTTAAACCCATTTGCCAACAGAATGTTCTTGGCACTACTACTTCGACCTCCTGAAGCACAACAAGTGATGATTGGTTTCGATTTATCAAGTTTTGACAGACCTGCCTTCAACTTATTGAGTTCAATATTTCTGGAGTTATTAATATGTCCTTGATTATATTCCGCTTTTGTGCGTACATCAATAATCTGAGCACCCTCGGCTAGCAGTGTTATAAAATCAATGTCCTTAGATCCGAACAACTTATTTAAAAATTTCAACATTAGTCTTGGATTTCTTTTTGTGTTAAAAATTGATTCACTTCCATCCATCCACCACCATTGGAGCAGTCGATTCCTTTCTGACTCAGGTATTGTGCCGCCTGGCCACTCCGACCTCCACTGGCACAACAAAGGATGATTGGCTGATCCATTGCTAATATCTCCGACTCTCTTTTCTGAATTTCATTGAGAGGAATATTAATACTTCCGGCTACATGTCCTCCTAAGAATTCCTCAGGTGTTCTAACGTCAATTATTGTTTTCTTGTTCATGGTTTATATTTATAAGTACAAAATTGGGGGTTCTTAATAACATTCATAGTTACTTATGTTACAATTAGAATCAAAGGATTGGAACTCGAAAGACTCCAAAGAGCATGCTTTATTGCTCATACCCATAAAGCTCAAAAGCAAAACCAAGCCGTTTGGTGATTCTTTCTCGTTCGTCATCACTAAACTGGCGATTGGATTGACTAAACTTCTTCTGTTTGTCGAGAAAAATTTCAAGTGCCGGGAGTGCATTTTCAAAACCTGACAAAGTAAGGTCATTATAAATCGCCTTAATATTGACCAACGGATTCTTGACAAAATCTTCGTAGCGAATCTCTATCAGGTTGCCTTCTGGAATAAGTGATTTTTGAACCTCATAGTCCCGAACAAGATTCTCATAAAAGCCAAAAACCATTTCTTCCAACTCTTCTTTCGTAAATTTCTGCATTTGCAAAGCGGGCAACGTAGCCGCAAAGAAGTGTACGGTGGATTGAAATACCATCAACGGATTTCTGTAGAGGTAGATAAACTTAGCATTTGGAAACAACGTCAATAGTTGCTTTACCCTCCCCGTATTCGGAGGATTTTTTGACACGAATCCTGGTTTGCGATGAAAGTGTACAGACTGTGCGATCAATTTGCGATATTGATCTGCAAAAAACTTTTTCTCTTCCTTCACCACATCTTCACATTTAATATATCGTTTATAAAACAGATGCCAGTATGATGGAAAATACCAGAAATTGTAAAATGCAAATGAACCCATATTCGCTAGAGCGAATCCTTCTTCCTGTGGCAACTCAGCTGCCAAGCGCACATTATCTGTAGCACGTCTTTCAGGCATCAGGGCTTTCATCAATGGTCGAAACAACCAACGTCCACTAAAAAAAACATTTACAAATACGCCTTGATAGGTCGTTACAAATGAGAACTGTTTATCCTGACATAACAAATTATGCATCAAGGTAGTGCCGCTGCGCCAATGGCCAAGAATAAAAACAGGTGCTTCCGGCAACGCAACCTGCTTCAGTGTTTGATTATACTTTAGTTCTTGAAACCACCGAAAGGGTTCAGCCACCAGACTGACTAATCCGGATACAAAACAACGCCACCAATAACTTTTATGCACCGGGAACCTATAAACAATTTTCAGAAATCTCAAAAACGAATTTGTCCCGATCGTACTAAAAGCAACTTTAAACTTTACGGAGGCCATATTAATTTTTACAATAAAAAAAGGATAGACGAAAGAACAAAGGACTTCTGAAAAGGTTACTACAAACCGAGCAACATTTTCATTTTATCGAAAATCGCGGTATTCTCATAAATACCTAAAAACTCTTCTGCGCCTGGCCCCGTGGCAAAGACCGGCACCATTTGAGAGGAATGAACTTTTGAATTAAACTTAACTCTTGGTGATTTTTTTCCTTTTAAACTCATATAACTACACTCATGATCCGCCGTGACGATTAGTAAAGTATTTTTGTCTTGTTTCACTTTCTGCAGTACCAACTCCAACATGGCATAAGTATCCTGCATTTCCAGGGCCAACCACTCCTGATCATTGGCATGGGAAGCCCAATCAATCTGAGAAGCTTCGATCATCATAAAATAGCCATTATCCGCTCGCTTTTCTAAAGCCTTAACGACTTCTACTGATACTTTAGGAAAATAATTTCGACCCATTGTCGTCCGAATTGGATCTTCATAGGCCGTAAACCATGCAATTCTTTGTTCTTTCTCAATGGCATCGAGGTTGAAATGGGCATGCCCACTTTCTGAAGTAATTACTGTGTAATTTTTATCCTCTAACACCTTTAGAAGATTTACACGATCTGAATATCGATTGTCGAAATATTTCTCTCCTCCTCCTACAAAAACATCAATCTCCGATTCGACAAGTTGGGTCGCAATAGTCTCATACATGGCTCTTGAAGGGGCATGAGCATAAAAGGAAGCCGGTGTTGCATGTACGACTGAAGATGTCACAGCAAAACCTGTCTTCATTCCTTTTGCTTTGGCCAATTCGAAAATAGATGGGACTGCTAGACTGTCTGCTCCTAACCCAATGGCTGAATTAAATGTCTTCACTCCACAACTCATCGCCGTACCGGAAGCGCCACTATCTGTTTCAATATTATTGGCAGAATGTGTTTTTTGGAGTCCTACGACCTCCATTTGTGCCAAAGGGGAAGGTGGTTTCGTCAAGTACTCCGCCAAGGCAATTTGTGCTAAGCCCATACCATCACCTATCACAAGGATGATGTTGGTAGGTTTCTCCGATGGTGTTCCTTCAGAAAATCCAGGAGTAAAAAATAGCCAAAGGCCAAGTAGTGCATTAAGCATTGGACTACAAATCTAAACCTGAATTTACACTGTAAGGCAAGAATTTTGGCATATCCGAATATTTCTTGCCTATTTTGCAACATTATACCCTGATTACATGCGTCAATTCTGTCTTTGTTT
>JBBKXT010000262.1:0-14403 GCA_037969625.1 Saprospiraceae bacterium | reverse complement strand
ATACCACCCACCCATGTTTTTACTTCACCTGTTTGTGGATCAATCGCTAATATCCCTGTTTGCATAAATCGACGATGATACTTGATGGAATCCATCGGCGTCATGGTGGTAAGTTTTTCCCCTGCTTCGTTGTAGTCAAAGACCATCATTTCCACAGGGGTTTCCATCTCCTTTTTAATATCTGATTTAAATTGTGTCCAGGCAGGAGCCAACTCCACCCAATAATTGCCGGCGATTATTTCTTTGTATTGCCTTCCTTTGTCAGTGGTTATATTTTTTCCTTTGATTAATCGTGCAACACGTCCGGGCTTATCAGCCTCTTGCATAAGATTGTCAATATCCCAGTCGCTTAAGGATAGACTATACTTTTCTTTTATTTTTTCCAAAAGCTCACCAAGTCGTTCCTGATGCATGGACTGATACCGATCTGTTCTGCGCACCATACTGGCCAGCGACTCATCTCTGATACGCTGTTGATTTTCATCTGTTTTGTAAGTCCAAGGATCGAGGTTCTTCCAGACATTGTTATAGCGGGCTTGCACTTTCGCCATATGATTCCACATTTCTTCTTCTGCAATCGTCTGTAGGTCTAGATCGATCGTGGTATAAACTTTTAATCCGTCTTTATAAATATTATAGCGCTCTCCATTTGGCTTTCGGTATTCATCCTGGCTGAATAAATCTTTTAGCCAGGTGGCCAGTTCTGCTCTAAAGTAAGGCGCCGGTCCTGTGACATGACTTTGTTTGTTGAACCTTGTCACGTCGAGAGGCAGTACGCGTAGTGAGTCGTAGGCGTCGCGTGAGATATAACCTTGCTTTCGCATTTGGTTAAGGACGATCATCCTTCGGTGTTGGACGGTATCCGGCCGGCGTATCGGGTTAAATAATGCAGGGTTTTTAAGCATGCCGATAAGGGTGGCAGACTCTTCAATACTAAGGTCTTTCTGGTCTTTACCAAAATAGATTTCTGCTGCAGCACTAATCCCATACGCACCATAGATAAAGTTAAATTTATTGAGATACATCGCCAATATCTCCTGTTTGGTATATTGTCTTTCGATCTTGACAGCGGTGATCCACTCTTTGAATTTTGTCATCACCAGTGTAGTGTTGCGCTTGATAGTTCCCATCCCGGAAAAATCAGGTCGATCGAAAAGCAACTTGGCCAACTGTTGTGAAATGGTACTTCCACCTCCTTTACTGCTATTGAATGTCACAACGCCAATAGCCACCCGGGATAAGGCTTGTACATCAATACCGGAGTGCGAGAAAAATCTTGCATCCTCAGTGGATACCAATGCATCAATCAGGAATGGATTCAGATGATCGTAATTGACAGGAAGTCGATTTTGGGTATAATATCTCCCAACCTCGCGGCTTTTGCAGTCGATGACTTGTGTCGCTAGTTCAAAGTCCGGGTTTTCAAGTTGCTTGAAATCCGGTAAACCCTGATAAGACAGAATGACAAAAAACAATATGACGAGTAGGATGATCGAAAACGCACCAACCCAAAGGATTCTATTGTATTTCGTAAATGAACTGTTACTACTCATATTTTATATAAATCAAACCAATATAAAGACTACCCACTAAAAAACGTCAGGAAGAAGCCTTCAGGTGTGTAGAAAGCCAATTAAGGCTGTCTTCGACATGAGATGCTTCAACCTGTATATCCCATTGGCAAGACCCAATGCTGTCAGGCAGGCTATAGCCAAGGATGCCCTTCGATTTCTTCTTATCGCCTTGCAACCAGTGCTGCAGGACATCCATCCGGGGTAAAGTTACTTCGGATGGACGCAACAAACGCATAATCAGCGCTATAATCCGATTAAATTCTTCTGTTTCAAGCATGCCCTGCTGTTGAGCAATCCTGGATTCGGCTAGCATGCCCAGAGTAATCGCCTTGCCATGGCTTAAAGGCTTGTCCATTTGAAGGAAATGACTTTCCAGTGCATGACCAATGGTATGCCCAAAATTAAGCGTTTTTCTGATGCCCTTTTCATATGGATCTTGCTCGACAATGCGTTGTTTGATAGGTGCACTGAGGCTTATGATTTGCAACCAATCCAAAGGAGACTCGGCTTCTGCCTGTGCCAGCAAGCGCCACAAGTCCCTGCTAGCGATAATCGCATGTTTAATGACCTCTGCCATGCCATCGGACAACTCCTTTGAAGGTAATGTCTTCAGAAAATCAGGATCAATCCACGTTAGAGAAGGTATTTCAAAGTGACCAATTAAATTTTTAAATCCTTCTTGATTAATGCCGGTTTTGCCCCCAATAGCAGCATCTGTCATTGCCAAAAGGGATGTTGGAATATGACCAAAACGAACGCCCCGTTTGAAACAGGACGCTGCGAAGCCGCCCATGTCGCAAATCATGCCGCCACCTATATTTAGCACAAGACAAGATCGATCAGCATCAGCCTCCAACATCGCAGACCATATCTTTTGACAACTCGCCATTGTCTTATGGTTCTCGCCTGGAGAAATGGTGATAACCCGGTGGATATCAATTAGTTTTTCCAGCAATGGAAGGCAGTATTCGGCCGTATTAGTATCTGCGATGACGATGACTGAAGAAGGTGCCAGTGTATCAATGGCCTCCTGAAGGCCGCGAGAGATCGGTCCCAAGTATATATCCCCGTATTTTGATGGAAAGGAGGTCACGGCAAGGTATCAGTATTAGTGAGCGACCAGGCCTTGGTTTTGGCAGAAAAAAGTGGTTTTACGGCCGACCAGGTTTTCATAAATAAATCGGAGGTTCTGTAATTATTTAAATCGTCTTCGGACTGCCAAAGGCTTATCGTCCAGATGTTTAGGTGGCCATCGCCGGTACTGCGCAACAATTCCAATCCGTCACATCCCGGCTGCATTCGAATCTGGTGTTTGACCGTCTCAAAGATACTCAGAAACAAAGCCTCATTTTCAGGCAATAGTTCCATCATTACAATTCGTTTGATCATAGGAGAATGTTGATTTGTATGCACGCAATGCTCAAACATATTACAATAAATTGTAAATTTATTGAGTGACTATGGAATCTGTCACTGCTTATTGATTAGATTTGACGAAACCAAACCCAATTTTTATCATCGGACAAGCACAACCAAACATTAAAGACAAATCGTTGAGTGAAATCGTATTGACGGTGGAGGATATTGATCCTCTCGAATTATTTGGTCAAAATAATAGCAAACTCAATGTATTCCGAAAGGCCTTTCCGGATGTGGTCGTGACCTCGAGAGGGAACAAAATTAAATTCACCGGCAAAAAGAAGGAGACCCAAAGCGCAAAGGATAAGTTTGAACAAATGGTTCGAATCCTGAAGGAACAAAAAACACTTCCAATGGCTACTTTGGAGTCACTCCTGGAAGGTAAAACGCCGTTTCCTGCAGAAACTGTTGCCACTACCGTCACAAACGAAAATGTGATCTTGTTTAGCCCCACCGGCAAACCCATAAAAGCAAAGACCAAGAATCAACAGAAAATGGTGACCGCCAGTGAAGCCAATGATATTGTCTTCGCTGTGGGTCCCGCGGGTACCGGTAAAACATACACAGCCGTTGCGCTGGCCGTCAGAGCACTTAAGAATTCGCTTGTTAAGAAGATTATTTTAACCCGGCCGGCAGTGGAGGCAGGGGAGAGTCTGGGTTTTTTGCCCGGTGATCTCAAAGAAAAAATTGATCCTTATCTGCGCCCATTATACGACGCACTGGATGACATGATTCAACTCGATAAGCTCAATTATTTTATGGCAAATCGAATCATCGAAGTTGCACCATTGGCTTATATGCGAGGGCGAACATTGGACAATGCATTTATTATTTTAGATGAGGCACAGAATGCTACGGAGACACAGATTAAAATGTTTCTCACCAGATTGGGCCCTTCCGCAAAATGTATTGTGACAGGTGATTTGACGCAGATAGACTTGCCGAGGAGTGTTCACTCTGGTTTTAAACATGCCATAGATGTACTTGGCAAACTGGAGGGCATCGCTACGGTTCGATTGAGTGCCGAAGACGTCGTCAGACACCGCCTTGTGCGTGATATCATCATTGCTTTTGAAAAGGATGCTGAGCAAAAGGAACGTGCCGCAAAGAAAAAAGCAAAAGAATAACCAACCATGACAAATGCTTTCCGTTTATCCTTACCTAAGGGAAACCTTATTGGGTCTATTGCATTAGAATCTTCAAAAAGTATTTCCAACAGAGCTTTAGTCATTCGCTCGTTGTGTAAGGAACCTTTTGAAATCAAAGGACTGAGTTCGAGCGATGATACCATCACCATGCAGGCGATGCTTACTTCTGATCTCGATACGTTGTTTAGTGGTCATGCCGGTAGCAGCTATCGGTTTATGGTGGCGCGTGCTTGTCTGGGTGATCGTGAAGTCACCATCAATGCTTCCAAACAATTGCAGCGAAGACCAGTAGGTCCATTAGTCAAAGCGCTTAGAAAACTTGGTGCGGATATCACTTACTTGAATAAAGAAGGATTTCCCCCTTTAAAAATAAAGCCGGTCAAAGGGCTAGGCGAAACAACAAATGAAGTAACGCTTCAGTCAGGCATCAGCAGCCAATACTTGTCGGCTTTGTTAATGATCGCGCCTTTATTGCCTAAAGGAATTATTGTTCATCTGGAAGGAAATCCTGTTTCAATTTCCTATACGCTGATGACCTTGTCGATGCTGAAACATTTTGGGATCGAGTACACACAGGAAGGAAATACCATCCGAGTTGAGCCCGGTGAGTACAAAGCAAAAGATTATATCATCGAAGGCGATTGGTCCGCCGCATCTTATTTCTATTCAATGGCAGCTCTTGCAGAAAAAGCAGAAATAAAAATTGCCGGATTATACAAGAATAGTATTCAGGGGGATGCCGTCGTCAGTGAAATATATAGTTCACTTGGCGTTGAAACAGAATTTACATCTGAGGGAATTGTGCTTCGAAAAGTAAAAGTCAAAGAAAAACTCAAAGAGTTGCGATATGATTTCACCTCCTGCCCTGATATCGCACAAACAGTGATGGTGACGCTTGGTGGTCTTGGCATTAAAGGTGTGTTTACCGGATTGCAGACGCTAAAAATAAAAGAGACCAATCGCATTGAAGCGATGCGCACAGAACTCGCGCGCGTGAAAACAATTCTTCTGGAGAAAGAAGAAGCTGGTGTACCGCTAACCATCATCACCGGAAAATCCAGATGGAAAGACAAGGGGAAGTTTGATACCTACGAAGATCACCGCATGGCGATGGCATTAACACCTTTTGCATGTATTCACCAGATAATGATCAAGGACACCGATGTAGTCAGTAAATCATATCCCGGTTTTTGGCAGGATGTGGCAGCGATCGGGATGACTTTCGAGAAGGTGAAGTTGAAGTAGTACAGGGTTTGGCTGGTGGAATATGAGTTTAGACTCGCCTTTTTCGATGGATCGGAATTGGCGGCGGCGACTCACTCCTAAGAAAGCGCCAATATCATAATCTCCACCCGCTGATTTTTCAAACGAGCTTCCTTATTGTATTTATCATAGGCGATAAGTGGCTCTGATTTGCCATAGCCTTTGTATTTCAATCTCGCACCGGGAACACCTTTAGAGATCAAATAATCCCGAACAGATTTAGCGCGGTCTGTAGATATGCGCATGCAATAATCTTCCGGGGGAACTGTATTCGAATGTCCGCCGACTTCTATCACTGTGCTAGGATAGGCTTGCAGAAACTCAGCAAGCTCGTCGAGGACTTCATAGGATTCAGGATTTAAATTGACAGAGTCCGGGTCAAAGTACAAATGGTCAAGACGAATCTTTTGTCCAACAAATAAATTGCTCGGATCAAAAGCAGTCAAAAGTTTTGGGGTGAATGATTTTTTACCGGAAGAGTAAGTTCCTTTTTTGATCGTCGAAGGACCACCGCCTGTTTGTTTTTTACTAATTATGGTGACATCATCACTGCCCCCGACTTGCTTTGAATTCTTCATTGGCGGATCAGAGACTTCTGCGATCAGATCTTGAGGAAAAAGAGGACAATCCACCGGCACAAGCGCTGACATATTATCTACAAGTACGTGCCCATTATATGCTTGCAGAATAGGCGTTTTATAAAATGCCTCAATGGTAATATAATTGTGAGTTTTTTGTGGTTGTAAAAGAAACTGATATTTTTTCCATTCATCATTCGAAACCGGAGGAGATTCACCGAGTAATTCGGCTTTATCACAAAAATAATTTCCACCCCAAATAAGAAAGACCGCAGGACGAATGAAGTTTTCAAGCGAGTCCGAACCTGAACTCATTGTTTTGAAAGTAGCACTTCTGTATTGATCAGATCGAACCAGAAATGCGGAGAAGGAATAACAAGTACCTCCCATAATAGGAGATGTCAGCGCTTGGGACAAGGATTCATACGAATCATTTTCTCGCGTTACCATCCCTAAATAAGTATATCCATCATAGGCATCCAAGGTAACCTCCCAGGCATTTTCAGGTACAGGATGGATGTCCGGTGGGGTTTCTCCAACAAATTTACTTAAGCCACAGTCATGCCATCCTTTAATGGAAGGCTTGTTGAGCGAACCTCTTCTCGGGATATCCTCAAAAGAAGGATTCTGCAAGGTGATTTTTTCCTGCGCAGAAACCGGTATCAGCATAGCGCCATACCCCAAAAAAAGGCAAATCAAAAGAGCCTTGTAATTCATCGTTTTAGTCCTTTTCAGTTATTCAGCAATTAATTTAATACCGAAAAATTAATGCTTTTGTTCTGTTGATACAAATGATACAACGGATTTTTAGACTATAGTGGTGTATCTGTCTACTGAGATCGACACAGTTTAGGATTTTATTAAGAAAATGCATTCAATCCCGTCACATCCATCCCTGTAATCAAAAGGTGTATATCATGTGTGCCCTCGTAGGTCAAGACAGTTTCCAGATTCATCATATGCCGCATCACCGGATATTCATTAGTGATCCCCATCCCTCCATGAATCTGGCGTGCCTCACGCGCGATTTCAAGCGCCATGTGCACATTGTTGCGTTTTGCCATGGAAATCTGGGCCGGTGTTGCTTTTCCGACATTGGCCAATGAGCCTAATCGCCACGCCAACAATTGAGCCTTGGTGATTTCAGTGATCATTTCTGCTAGTTTCTTTTGCGTCAGCTGAAAACCACCTATAGGTCGACCAAACTGCTCGCGTTCCAGCGAATAGCGCAAAGCACTGTCATAACAGTCAAGTCCGGCACCAATAGCTCCCCAGGCGATTCCATAGCGCGCTTTCGACAGGCAAGAAAGAGGTCCTTTCAATCCTTTGATATCCGGAAAAATATAGGATTTTGGTACACGTACATCTTCAAATACCAATTCACCGGTGATGGAAGCTCTCAATGACCATTTTCCATGGATTTCAGGTGCAGAAAATCCTTTCCAGCCACTCTCCACAACCATTCCTCGAATATCCCCTGCTTCATCTTTTGCCCATACAACGGCCAGATCAGCGACCGGACTATTGGTAATCCACATCTTGGAGCCATTCAGTATATAGGCATCCCCATCATCGACAATTTTAGTGGCCATACCACTTGGATTCGAACCGTGATCAGGCTCTGTCAAACCAAAGCAACCGATCATCTCACCGGAACCAAGTTTTGGGAGATATTTTTTCTTTATCTCTTCAGAAGCATATCGGAAGATCGGGTACATGACCAGCGATCCCTGCACAGAGGCCATCGAACGGACACCTGAATCACCGCGCTCTAATTCCTGCATGATCACGCCATAAGCAATCTCATCCATCCCCCCGCCACCGTATTCCACCGGCAGACTAGGGCCATAGGCACCAATTTCCGCGAGGCCTTTAAACAAGTGCTGCGGGCATTCGGAACGGTTGGAATAATCTTCTATGATCGGACTGACTTCTTGTTTCACCCAGTCTCTGACGGCATCGCGCGCCAGCAGGTGATCCTGGCTGAGGAGTTCGTCTATATTATAATAATCGTGTCCCTGATATTGATCTGTTTTGACACTCTTGTGACCTGACATAGTAACCTGCTTTTAGAATAAGGCGCAAAGATAAGCCAGAAACAGGAAAGCACCGAAAGACCCGAAAAAAGCAATAAATGTTATAAAACTCGGTTGTTTGGTCCCCAAAAGGGATATTAAGTCCCTTCATTGAGGATTTTTCTTTCCTTTGGTTTTTAAAACGAAAATTATGGCGGAAATAAAACTTGAAAAAATGTCTTTCTATGCGCATCATGGATACTATACCTACGAACAAAAGCGCGGAGGAAACTACCTGGTCGATGTCAGTCTCGAAACAGATATCGACCAGGCCGCTATTAATGATGATCTCGAAGCGACGATCAACTACGAAGTGATCTACAAGATCTGTTCGGAAGTTATGTCAGAGCCAGTAAAGCTCATCGAAACGGTCGCCTATCTCATCGCCCATAAAATCAGAAAATCATTTCCTGATGTTGAAAATATAAATGTCACTATCCACAAAATCGCCCCGGAATTAGGCGGCCCGGTGGGGAGTGCGATTGTCAAGTTTCTTCTAAAGTGAAGCGTTTAGAAGGTTTAGCACGCATCGCCTACGGCGATTGTTGTTTAGAGGGTTTAGAAAAACTTGTGTTCCGCGTTTCTGCTAATTTTCTGCGTACCATGTCCATCAGGAAAGGGGAACAATTGTACTGCCTTCCATAAACCAGAGAAAAAAAGGTGAACGGTGAAAGGAAAAACAAAAACTGCGTCTCCCTCAAAAATCGGGAGCGCCTCTGCGTGTATAATTTTCTGTTGAATTATGAGATCACGATTGCCTTTTTGCTCTCGCTCAGCGGAATTGCGTGATATCAAATTGGATGAACGGTTAAAGGCGAAGAGGAATTACAGCGTTCAGTCTCCCTATGCCGTTGTTGGAGTTTGCTCCAACAACATCATATGATAATGAAGAATTAATACTGCGTCTCCGTCTCTGGGTGCTAATTTTTCATTGAAATTGATTCGCATTACTCGCGTGGACCCTCCCGCTCAGCGGGATTGCCCCCTAGCTCCTTCGCAAAATGGCTACGGCGCTCAAAGAAAAGAGGTACCTGTATGCTATGATTTTTCTTTTTTTCTTAGCGCCTTAGCGTGCATTTTCATCCACTGCGTATTCTGCTTGCTAAACTCAACACTCCATCATAGAAAATCAAAATATCTTTCGGGCCCTCATTAACTAACATTTAAATACATTTACACAATAACCTAAAGCACTTCAACAGTTACATACATATGAACATCAAAAACTGCGTCTCCTCGCCTCTGCGTGCTAAACACATCACTCCACCATAGAAAATCGAAATATTTTTCGGCCCTCATTGACTAATAAATAAAAACTATTAAATACATATGAAAATCAAACTCCTTTGCCTAACACTAATGGTCTCTCTCACCTTCTCCTCCTGCGATACCTTGCAACAAATGGCCGGTGGACTGAGTGATCCGACCACTGCAGAAATTGCTTCCGGCTTAAAGCAAGCCCTCGAACTGGGTATCAGTGAAGGCGCAGATTTTCTATCGCAAAAAGATGGCTATTTCAAAAGCGCGTATAAAATACTATTACCGGAAGAAGCAAGGAAAGTGACAGACAAACTAAAAATAATTCCGGGCTTTAGTGATGTAGAAAATATTCTTTTGGAAAAATTAAATCGCGCAGCAGAAGACGCAGCTTCTTCTGCAAAACCTATTTTTGTCAGAGCGATAAAAGAAATGACCTTTACGGATGCGGTAAGTATTTTAATGGGCCCCAACAATGGAGCCACCACCTATCTGCACGACAAAACCTATCAACCCTTGTACAATGAATTCAATCCGGTGATCGTCACCTCGCTGAACAAATTCAACGCCATTGAATACTGGGCCGATGCCGTCAATGCCTACAACAAAATCCCATTTGTTCAGCAAGTAAATCCAAGTCTTGATGAGTACGTTACCGACAAAGCATTAGATGGATTGTTTGATATGGTATCGAAAAAAGAACTTCAGATTCGCACCGATATCTCCAGCCGTTCGACTGAATTGTTGAAGAAGGTTTTTGCGAAGCAGGATTAAGAATCAATATAACTTTCTACGGACTAGTTTTTTCTTCCCCGAGCTGAGGTTTTTCTTCCCCGAGCTGAGGTTCTTCTTCCCCGAGCTAAAGCACGGGGTAATTTTAGAGCTTTTCTGGGTTATAGTTTTTTCATCTTCTTCTAGAGGAGGTTGGTTTTCCTCTTGGACTAAAGTCCGGGGTAGATAATAACTATTCGGGGTCGCAGATTTTTTTCTTCCCTGGGCTAGGTTTTTCTTCCCCGAGCTGAAGCACGGGGAAATTGAGTAGCTGTACTGGGCAATTGGTTTTTTTTCTTCTACTGGAGGAGGTTTTTCTGCCTTTCCGGACTAAAGTCCTAGGTTATAGAATAACTATTCTTGGGCAAAGGTTTTTTTATTCCCCGGGCTTTAGCCCTAGGAATAAATCAATGAATGAGCTTCCGAATCCCCCTTTTCTCCTCCTCCGAAAATTCAAGATTTTTTAGAGCCGCTACATTGTCATCGATCTGACTGACTTTACTGGCGCCCACCAACACAGATGTGATTCTGTGATCAATCAGTATCCAGGCAATCGCCATCTGCGCAAGACTTTGTCCCCGCTGCAAAGCAATTTCATTTAACGCCCTTACTTTTTCAAGACTATCTTGAGTGATTTGGTCTGTTTTGAGGTAGCGTCCATCTCTAACCGCTCTGCTATCTTCCGGAAAACCATCCAGATATCGATTGGTTAAGACGCCTTGCGCCAATGGAGAAAATGCAATCGAACCAACACCGGTATTTTCAAGCACATCTAATAAGCCATCCTCTTCCACCCATCGATCGAGCATACTATATCTAGGCTGATGAATGAGCAAGGGAGTACCCATCTTTTTTAAGATCGCAGCCGCCTTGGCACTTTCCACAGAATTGTATTGAGAGATGCCAACATACAGCGCCTTGCCTTGCTGGACAGCCGTATGCAGCGCACCCATCGTTTCTTCCAATGGCGTATGTGGGTCAGGCCTGTGCGAATAAAATATATCCACATAATCGAGCCCCATGCGCTGAAGACTTTGATCAAGACTCGCTAGGAGATATTTCCGCGAACCAAAATTCCCATAAGGCCCCGGCCACATATCCCATCCCGCTTTGGAAGAAATAATTAGTTCGTCGCGATAAGGTTTAAAATCTCGTTTCAATATTCGACCAAAATTTTCTTCCGCGGATCCAAAGGGAGGACCATAATTATTCGCAAGATCAAAGTGTGTGATCCCATAATCAAAACATGCTTTGAGGATGCTTCGACCATTTTCCTGATTGTCAACATGCCCAAAGTTGTGCCATAGGCCCATAGAGATCACAGGAAGTAAGATGCCACTCTGCCCACATCGTCTATAGACCATTGCATCGTAGCGCTGCGCATTGGCCACATATACACCTGATTCGTTTGGATCGTGTGTTTTCATGATTTTGTTTTATGAATGATTAAGGTCGTTAGTGTTAAAAATACAATTTGTAAATGGAACTTGTTCTGTAGACGGGTGATTTAGACCGTAGAAGTTTGACGAATAGAAAGTTAAAAGGTTCACGCAAATTCACAATGACGCAAAGAAAAAAAATGCGTCCCGCTAAGCGGGATTAGAAGCATGGCATATCGAAAGTTAATAGGTGCACACTCCCGATTTTCGCGGGAGACAGAGCTATGATTTTTGTAGTGTACTAATTTTCGTTAACCGTTAACTTATAACCCTTTTCCTTTTGTAATGCTCAGAAAATATCGTTTCTCTTCTCCCCAATCTAAATCCGGAAACTTTTCTTCAAGCTGATCAATAAGGTTCAATTGCCCCTCCGCAAAAACATTCGTTGCTCCCTTGTCATCATGCAATATCCTATGCTCCATGGCACGTTTTATTTTCTCAATAGAGGCATGCCTTCCTTTTGCATCCTCATCAATCAGTGCATCTTCAAAAGTTTCCCATATAATATCAATGGCTAGTGGTGATGGATGTGTCATATCCCGATTGTAGTATCGGTAGTCGCGCAATTCATCCACCATGATTTCATAAGCCGGAAAGTATCCGGTATCCCCATGTTTTTTCATGATTTCCATGATACTTAAAAGAAGAGTTGCTTTGCTCTGCTGATTTTCAACAAGCCCATCTCTCAAGTGCCGCACAGGACTGACGGTCCAAATGATTTGACAATTTGATGCAATAGTTTTCAACGAAGAATATATATTTTCAAAAGCCTTTTCACTTTCGGTCAAGCTTAGCAGTTCGTTTGAAAAGGCAGTAGCCGGAAGTTTGTGACAATTACCTACAATAACTTGTGTCTCCTTGTAGCGATATACTTTCGCAGTGCCCGGACTGATAAATGCAATGGAGCAATTTTTTAGTTTGTCATGAGCCGCTTGCATCGAACTATTTGTTTTCTGAAGCACCTCTTCCGGATCGACAGATGAAAACGAACCATGATGATCCATGCTATGGTATAGGCCATGATGAAAAACTAGTTCGTTGTGCTGAATAAATAGAAGATTGACTATTCGTTCTATAGATCTGGCGATAGATACCGGATTGTAGAGTATTCCAAAAGGATTGCTCAAGACTTTGTATTTGTATCGTTCCAGTTTTTGAGAGATGTGTTCTGTAAAACAAGAACCGGACAGGAATACGGAAGAATTATGACTGATTTTTTCAGTGAATTCCGGGACTTTTACTTTCGTCGTCAGATGAATTTTTGAGTTCATTTTTAATTAATAATCTATTGATGATTTAGAGCCCCGTCCAAATGGCGATCTTGGTTCATATAACCTTCGTATCAAAAACCCAGCCGCTATCCCAAAAACAAATCCACCAATATGCGCCCACCAGGCAACACCATTAGAATAGGCAGAAGATGGAACAATGGAGATGAAACCGTTGATAAATTGTTGAATTCCCCAAATGCCTAAAAAGTAGAGGGCAGGCATATAATACGATCGAAGAAATATTATGAAAAACACCTTGACGCGACTGGCGGGAAACATAACAAGATATGCACCTAATACTGCTGAGATAGCCCCACTAGCACCAATGGCCGGAATACTACTGTGGAGATTAAAAAGAATATGCGCCGCAGAAGCCGCGATGCCTCCGCCAAAATAAAACAGGAGGAAAGGGATTTTTCCAATGACGGATTCTATATTGTCAGCAAATACCCACAAAAACAACATATTGCCGATCAAATGCATCCAACCTGCGTGGAGAAACATATTCGTTAGCAACGTATAGAAATGATGACCGCTGACGATATCAACGGGTATAATACCATATGTAGTAACGAATGTTTGCTCGTAGCCTGATGCAATAGTAATTTGATAAAGAAAGACTAAAACATTGATACCAATCAGAATGTAGGCGACCAATGGCTTGTATCGACCTGTTACTTGTTCATCGCCTATGGGGAATAACATTTATCTTCCTTTTGATGGAACAAATGTAAATGGAATTAATTCAATTAATTTTAGGGTCCTGACAATTGATGAAATTAAATGAAAAGAATGCTCATAGATCAGTTGGCTTACTCGCTTGGACGGAGAGATGAGGCGCCCAATATTGCTTTAGCCCAACGCATAGCTGACGCGGGAGATAAATCAGTTATCAAAGAATTATTTGCCCTGACCAACCATCAGCCGGTCGGTATACAATATGATGCGCTTAAAGTTTTGTATGAAGTAGGAGCGCGAAAACCGGAATTGATTAATGGCTATTATAAAGATTTTCTCTATCTGCTGCAACATGCGGACAACCGAATTCAATGGGGTGCTATGACGGCTCTTTCTGTTATCAGCAAGTCCAGGCCTTCTCTGCTTTCCACACATATTGTTGAGATCGTTGAAGCTATGGACCATGGATCAGTGATCACCAGAGATCATGGTATTTACATCCTGTGCAATATTGGTCGTATTAAAGTGCATCATGCAGATTGTATGGAATTACTCCTGGAACAAATTGAAAAATCACCGGTTAATCAAATACCCATGTATGCGGAGAAGACAGCAGAAATTATCACTCCGCCTTACCTTCAAAGACTGCTTCTGATCATTCATTCGCGCGAGGATGGCCTGGCCATTCCAAGCAAGAAAAAGCGGCTAGACAAGCTCGTTAAGAAGTTGGGCGCTTAGACTTAAGGCTTGAGATTGTAGTTCCTTTTGGGCACAGTGTTTAGAAAGTTTAACGTTGCCCCGCCTTCGCTCTTTAAGCTTCGGCGGTCAAGGTCGGCGACACTGTTTAGAGCGTTTAGTTTTTTAATCTCGCTGTTTCTAATGGATTGTACTGTTGACAATAGACGTTGAACTAAACTTTCTAAACTTAAG
>JBBKXT010000261.1:0-4508 GCA_037969625.1 Saprospiraceae bacterium | reverse complement strand
ACACCAAGAAAGAAATATCCTATGAATGATTTTCGTGCAAGAAAACTCTCTGCCCGAATCAATAATTCTCTATCTGAAATGTTATTAACGTTCTGGAATGGCCATGATAATCCAACCATCAACGCTATGACAGCCGGCAATGCAAATTCAAAATAGGTATCCGAATCAATTGGCATTATCGTGCGCCACAATACGGCCAACTTACTGCTTTCATTATAAACATTGTATGCAACAACTGGCATCGCAAGGTAGATCAGACTTGTAATGGTCGCTATAGCCTCCTGAATATTAAGCTTTCTACCAAAGGTATCCACCATTCTAAAGGTTGCCAACGCCGTTACAACCAATGCCATCCATTCAAAAATGGTCATCTTAAAGTAAAATGTTTGTCTTGTTCACCTGTCAATGCATACAGATGATTGTGTACTTTCATAAACATCATCCTTCTTTTACAGCTTAAACGATTGTTTTATTTCCCTGAAAGACATATGTCTGAATAAATTCATCCAACTCGAATTTAAGATTGAAGAGATCACATTTAAGCTTACCGCTACCATAATTATTTCAAACAATATGAGTGATATGGCGGTGAAGGTGATAGAAAGTGTATCCGCAAAAATGGCATTCGCCCCTACTACGCATGTGATCAAAGCCAAATAAACAGCCCCTGTATGCTTATATTGATTTGTAGCTGACAATAATGTTATGATAAGCGTACTTATTGAACCCAAAAAGGCATATACTAAGTACAGCATAAAAAACATTTTGTCCACCTGTACTACGTTGTTAGTCCACCATCCAATAACGACCTCGCCAAAAACAAGTAATCCGGTACATATCACCGTAGAGATAAGTACATTGACTAACATACTTGTTCGGAAGAGTTTTTGCAAGAGTATATCTTTCTTCGCGCCAAAGGCGTAACTAAATTCAGCGTATATCGATAAATTTATAATGCCAATCATCTGCTTCGATACATTCACAAGCATTCGAATGGTGTTGTACATAACCAGTTTTTGAGGGCCCATGTTTAAACCAATGACTGTGCTGAGCCCTTGATTTAATAAATTTCCTCCCAGCATATAAAACAACCCTGATATTCCCGGTTTAACTACTTTTCTAACTTCTTTATATTGAATGGTGATTGGCCATAAGCGAAACTGATCAGAACGCCTATGCAGATCAAAAACAATGTATCCAAAATAACCGAAACGAAGTAAAAAGTATCCCAAGGTGACCGCGAAAATACCATATCCACTAATCACCAAAACAAATAAAATGAAGAATTCTAAAAGCTTATATACTGCTGATATATATCGCTCAACATGATATTTTTTAATCACCCGATAATAATTTAACGGAACCGTTAGAAACAGTGACAAATAAATATATAGTATCAGCAATGGAAACGTAGCTCGAAATTCATCCAACCGAATCGATTTCAATTTCAACCATTCATACCAAGGCCAGACATAATTGGAGAGCAGCAAAAGGCCAAAAGGAATAATTCCCCAAATAACAATAAGCCAAAAAACACTTTTCAATAATACCGGAATCTCATTACGTCTATGATCCTGATCCATCATCGACATCTCAGCAGCGGAGGAAGTGCCCAGACCAAAATCACTAATGCTCAAATAACCCGGAATGGTAAACAACAACAGCCATTCTCCATAGTAGGATTCACCCCAGAATCCCAAGCATAGGGGTACGCCAAAAATCTGAATTGACGCGCTGATTCCCTGGAAAATCAAATTGCTTGACATTCCGGCTATGACCCGTTTTAAGAGCACTTGAAAATTTCAAATTTATGAATGTCTTTATTATTCGCAGCCACCGTTAAGAATTAATTCCTTTATCTGTTTGCGAAGATTCTTATCCACCTTTCAGCAAATGTTTATTCTTGCATAGCTCGATAAATATTTTACTTACCTGTCTGGCTCTAGTCGCATAAGTATACTCCTCCATCTGACTTCTTTTCTTTGCATCCATCCTGATCTGGGAAGCTTGCTCACCTGAAAGCGCCAAGATTTGTTGGGCCTTATCCACCATATCCTCTAATGACGTATACAGCCAAATCTCTTTTCGATCAGAAAAATAATCAGCATGTTCAGAACTATATGGAGCTAATTGAATGCCCCCGACAGATGGAATTTCGAACGTGCGCATATTATGTGACCCCTCGTTGTGCGGACGAAAGACATTCAATTGTACCCGGTAATCCAAAAGTGTTCTCCAAAAATTATCTCCAAATACTGCAGGATAAATATGGCACTGAGGAGACTCATTTAAATACCTTGACCAGTTGTCACCATATACATCTACTGATATCCCTGATTTTAATAGGGCATTTATATATAGCGCTCTTTTACTGTCCGCATAGCCTATCATACACACGCTTAATATGTCCCGGCTTGCTTCCGTTTCTACCTTGTGTGTTTCTGATGGCTCGTATCCAAAGGGTAATACAAAGCACTTTATCTTATAGTCAGCTTCGATCTTCTGCTTTAGGGACTGACTATAACACAAGTGGCTATCATAAAGTGAAACAGCACTTTCAATCGCTTTACCACCGTGACTTATGGTGGTCCTGATAAAGGGATGATCCGGATTATAGTTTACTAATATGGCGCCTCCCTGCTTCAGCTGCTTTAGCGTATCCTGAAATATTTCAACGCCTTTAAATATCCAAATTATATCCGGTTTTTCCTTTTTAATATAAGAAAGGAGCGATTGGTTAACCGACCTGTAAATGGCTCGGACGCCAAGTCGATTTAACACCCGAACCACGAATGATCGGTGTTGGTAATATTCAGAGCAATTAAATAGGGAAACATCTATATCCAGTTCTCTTAAATATCGGACATAATAATTCTCAATGGCCCAAATGGCATTGCTTCCAACAATTACGACTTTCATTATTTAGGCATCCGGGTAAAACATAAAGATTTAAAGCCGTTTGCGTACATCGGCTTAATCATTTAAATATTTTTTTGACAGCCCACTTGTTCCGCCTATATCCTGTATTGAACGCACGTTTTCGCGGTGGATATGTCCGGAACGATTATGAAACGGATAATTTATTTGATCCGCATTTTTAAAAAAGTTCCCCACACTATATATTGAATTGAATGCACTGCTTTCCCATTTTACCCGATAGTATTCATTTGATTGGCTTCCACCACCAAAGTCATTATTCATCAATATCAAGCTCCCAGATCCATCTCGTATAACATATCCATCTCTGCATTGACCTACAAAAATATTATTGACCAGTGTCGCAAATGCTATGTTGCTGGAAACACCCGCATTAAAAAAGGCCATGGAATGTTCGCTATAATTTGAATGGGCATACGTTCCACAATGCATACAGGAAATGTCCACTTCATTGTTTGCAAACGTACATCCTTCCACATTCAGAATATCAGAAATGTTTATATCAATAGCCGATGTGGCATACGATGAAAAGGCACAATTTTCTATGTAAAAGTTTTTGGTATTGGCTAAGCCTCCTTTGATAGCTGAGCCTGTCAGTAAAGCAGCTGTCGCCGGCATGCCATGAAACGTGCAGTTATCAAAATGCAACTCTGACACCTGATCACCATCTCCGATGTTAATGTCAATATTGGCGGATTCAACCCCTGCGCAATTCTTAAAAGAACAATTCTGTATTTGAACTTGATTGACAAACGGTCTAAAGGAAATATTACTTCGCAATAAGGATTGTGGCTCAGCCGTAAAATCAAGATTTTCAATATGCAATTGATCTACATCTCGAAATTCCATCATGCTCTGACCAGGAAGGCCTGTCCAGCTCAAAGAAGAGCCTTGCGTGCCACTTGTACTCATCCCGGATCCATACCAGCTAATACTTTTTTTATTAGCAGGAAGACCACTGACCTCTAATGTCTCGGAAATAAAATATCGACCTAGCGGTACAAAAATTCTTATGGCACTTTGCGTATGACGGGCTACTGAAATTGCTTTTTGAAATGCATGGGTATCATCAAGATTATCATATCCCTTTGCACCAAACCAATTAGGATACACTTCGTTAATGGTGCCCGTTTGAAAAGCTAATCGAATGTCTGTATCAAACACTTGAGACTCCCCAAGGATATTTACTTTTTTCGTAAATGTAATATTACCGATACCGGTAGTCCTTACGAAAGCTTGTGGCATGATCGTTACTTCTTCTGTGATCACCCATACAGAATCAATCTCTATGTCTGAATCCCAGACTATCATTTGTTTGCTTAGGGCATTTTGCGTGGCTCCGGAAGAACTTTGGCGCACTCCTGCCATACAGCCATAGGTGGATATCAACCCAATCAATAGCCTAACGAATAAACTCATTTGATCTATTCTATTCATCTATCTATATTTATTGTATTCAAAAACGAGACATATCGGTCTCCATAATCTTCCCAGGTAAATCCATTGACCACTCGTTCCGGTCCATCCCGCATTACATCCTCCCCTGCTGTTTGGGTTGTTCTTAGGTGTGG
>JBBKXT010000260.1:0-23677 GCA_037969625.1 Saprospiraceae bacterium | reverse complement strand
TGCACTTGATCCATCATCCGCCACTGTAAATATTCTATTGGCATTCAGTGAAACTGGTGTGGCTATTTCAGCACCATCCGTCCCGGCACCTGCTGCATCATTGACTGTAATATTGCCACCTAAAGTAAGCTGTCCTGTACCGGTGATTTTAGATCCAGTTGAAGCCCCACATTCCAATACAATACTTGTTGGGCTTGCTAAAGTATAGGAGGACAAGGCTAGCGTGGATCCGGCCTTTACATTCAATGCCGCTGTGATCGTAGTATTTTGTTCAAGGGTTACTGTATTGCCCGGGTTGTCAATCGTCAGGTTTGCTTTATTTGTATTCGCCAACCCGCTCCCTACATTCTGATTACTGCTTCCATTATATATCAAACTAGACCCGGTAGAAAATATCCGACCTTGTGTTTGAATATTTCCTGTGGCGCCTGAAGTAGATATACCATCTACTGAAGTAACCCCTAGAGCAGCCCCTGTCTTTAGAAAAAATGTCCCATCACTTACAATGGTTGTGGAGGCAGATGCCAACTGAAGTGTCGACCCACTATTGACCGTAAAATTTATTATTCCGGAAAAGGCAGATCCTGCAGAAAATAATTGTACGCCACTCTTATTAAATACAAAATATCCTTGTCCACTACTGGTCCTCGTAAGTGTACCCCCTGTAAGTGCACAGTCGCCTGTAATATTAATAGTGCCATTTCCGCTTGCTTCTGACATCGTCAAAGTACCCCCATTAATAGTAAAATTCCCACCAATATTCAATTCTTTATGTGAACTTGAATAGGCCATTCTAAAATCATCACTGATGATACAATCGCCACTCACGTTTAGCTGATTTTGTGACATAGAGATGATGCCTGAACCAGAATCTATTATTTTAAAATCCCCTGAAACACTCATGCCCGAAAATGGCAGTAAAACAGTGCTACTCAAACTTGAACATTCGAAAAATAAATTTCCAAAACTCTGACCAAGCCCATTGGGCATAGCAGTCGTCGAGCCAGTTACTTTACATATAGAGGCTGCATTCCAGGTAGCGGAAGGTACGATACCTGCCACAAGAGCATGCTCGTAAAGTCCGCCTGAACTAAAAGTTAGATTAGAGGAAGAAGAAGTTATTGTCCCGGCAGATCCTCCTGCCGTGTCATCATTTTTAAGTGTCCCTGATACGGTTGTTACACTGTTAGATGCACTGTATCGTCCTCCTCCGCCTACCGCTGTCAATATAAGTGATCCATCAATATCCATGGTAAGGCTACTACCACTAAAGTTTAAGGCCATGTATAATGAAGAGGAAGACCCTTTAAGTGTCAGACTACTACCTGCATCTATACTACTTCCTGTATTATCGATCATGATTGTTCGACTACTATTCAGGGCCGTAAAGCTAACAGTAGCGGAAGATGTAATCGTAAGGCTGTTGATGGCCAGGGATGTTGGCAGGGTAATCTCAATATCTGCATCGATAGCAATGACGATATCATGAGCATTTGTTGGTGTAGCACTCAACGACCAGTTCGTATCATCGTTCCAGTTGTTATCTGTAGACCCTGTCCAGGTATTCGTTGTTTGGCCATAAGCCTCATTTACAATAAGCATACTCCCAAGCACGAAAAAGAGGGCATACGTTACGCACAAGCCCACTGAGGAATACAAATAGTAAATAGGCGAATTACATTTGGCGTTCATTCGCTTCATAATGTATTTTTCAAAAATTTATTATTCACTCATTTTCAAGGCTTTCTGGGGTGTTAAAGGGCAATTAATAGGTGTATGCAAACTTTTCATGCAAGCACCGTGCCGATCTATGATATTTTCCATTTTATGCTGTTTTAAATGCACCAAAAGGTGGTCATCACCAATCAAATGATGATAATTTGGTTTAAACAGACAGCTTTTTTGCTTGTGAAATAGAGAATACTATCCGAGCAGAGTGCCTAGACAGATGATACTATGATCCTGACATATCAGATAAATTAAAGGGTTAAGACATTAGCTCCTTCCGGGGAATTATGCAATCGAAAGGTTGACCCTAAAATTTTTGATGGTTATGCGATCAGAACATTTTGCAAGCAAAACATCCCTTTCATCCGTAAATATAAGCGCAAGTCAGCAAACAAATGAATGGCAAATATATTTAACGTATAAGCCGCTGTAAACGATAAGCTGACATATTAAAGTTTGCCCTTCCTACCACTCCCGAGATCATGATCACAAGAAAAAAGAAGTATTTTCATTTGCGGCACCATCCCATTTCTCTTCGCATTCTCTTTCTCTCGAAATACAAGCTTTAAACTATCTTTCCCCCATGGAATCAACAGGTATATCTCCTCTAGTGATTTTATTGATCGTAGCCGGCTACTTCCTGATCCTTCTATTTCTGGCCTGGTTTACCTCCCGTGATTCATCTACTGATGACTTTTTTATCAACCGACACAAATCACCCTGGTATCTGGTCGCGTTTGGTATGATCGGAAGCAGCTTGTCCGGTGTTACTTTTATTTCTATTCCGGGCGTAGTTGGAGCAGGGGGTCATAACATGGCGTTCTCTTATATGCAAGTTGTCCTAGGTTACCTCCTGGGATATATGGCCATATCACTTGTCCTAATGCCCTTGTACTACCGACTTAATCTGGTTTCGATATATGGCTATCTCGGAAAGCGATTCGGTCCGATCGCTTACAAAACAGGTTCCGCTTTTTTTATGCTCTCCCGAATGATCGGTTCCGCCTTTAGAATGTTTTTGGCCGTTATCGTCATTCAACGCTTACTGTGTGATCCCTTTGGGATTCCATTTTATGTTACGGTGATTGTCGCTATTTTATTAATCTGGGTGTACACGCAGAAAGGAGGAATACGCACGATCATTTTCACAGATACACTTCAGACAATGTGCATGTTCGCCGCTATATTTCTAACGATCGGTGCTGTTTTGAATGAACTAGATTTATCGCTCTTTGCTTTACCTGAAGCTATGCGTGATGCAGGCTTTAGCAAAGTTTTCTTTTTTGAGGGTGGATGGGGAGATCCCAATAATTTTTTCAAACAATTTCTGAGTGGAGCTTTAATCACTATTGTGATGACAGGACTTGACCAGGATATGATGCAAAAGAATCTTTCCTGTAAAAACATCAGTGAAGCACAAAAAAATATGTACTTCTTTTCAATCATTTTAGTCGCAGCGAATCTCCTCGTACTGACCCTCGGTGCATTGCTTTGGATGTATCTCGGGCACCTTCAATTAACTGCTCCTGAATATGCAGATCAATTGTATCCAATGCTCGCCATGCAACATCTTCCTGCTTATATAGGCATCGCCTTTATCATTGGCCTCGTCGCATCTTCTTACAATAGTGCAGATGGCACACTGACCGCGATGACCACTACGGTGTGTATGGATTTTCTCGGATTTGAAACCAAGGAAGAATATAGAAATGAAGTTTTTAAAACAAAAACACGTCGTCGCGTGCATGTGATTGTCGCTATCCTTTTTGCCGGCGTGATTCTACTTTTTCAACTCATCAACAAGGGTTCCATTATCAATGAGTTATTCAGAGCTGCCGGTTATACATACGGACCGCTGTTGGGCTTATTTGCTTTTGGTTTGATGACGAAAAGGAAGGTGAAAGACAAGTTCGTGATTCTTGTCTGTGTCCTGGCACCGATTATCTCTTATCTATTGGATGCCTATTCCAAAGAGTTGTTTAATGGATTGACATTTGGATTCCTGATTCTGGCCGTCAATGGATTACTTACTTTTATTGGTCTATATGCGATAAGTACCTCTTCAAAAATACCCCCTGGCCAAACCATCTCAGAATAACAGAAACATCCGAAGATTTATTTTCTGATTTCTACCTCCGCTATTTTCTGCTCTTTGTTAAAAAACAAAGTCATTCGATACGTGCCTTGGCTTGTATATAATTCGCCAATGGTAAAATCAGACCTTCCTTGCTGGGAAGCACTGGCATGAACTTTTTTATAATCCTTGACAGCTTGTTTTTGGAAAAATGTAGTGAGCGCAGTAACGGCCTGATCAGCTGTCATGGTGGTTTCACTCCCCGGAATCGAAAGATCTACGGAATGACTGAAATAAATGCCCAATGCTTTAGCATCCCCCTTTTTTAAGGCGTCCTCAATGCCATTTTGTTGGCAAAAGCCGATGGCGGGTAAAATCAAAAGCAAGCTGATGACTAATATGTGTGGTCTTCTCATAATATACTAATACATGAATAGATCAAATATAGTTCATTCTATTAACGAGGGGAAGAGACTAATGATTGTCCGGGGGATCTGATCAACCATTTCACTACTAATCTCCAACAACTGCAACATAATTCATTCCAAAAATGAATTTCTGATACTTTTTAGCCAAATCACTATGAAAATTTATAATTTAACTAACCCCTAAAACACTTGGAATAGCTTTAGCACTGAGAGCAAAACAGCAAGAATCAGTACATAATAAGCAACTTTTGAAGCCCCTGGTATCTTACTCGCATAATGTGCTGATATCCAACCCCCAAAAAATTGTGCAACGCCCATCACCAAACCGATCACCCAAACAATCTGACCTGAGATGGCAAAAATTATTACTGCTAACAAAGTAAAAACACCCACAGAAAGTGATTTTAACGTATTCGCCTCGATCATAGGCAAACGGGCTATAAGGACCAATAAAGCAAGATAAAAAACACCCATCCCCATTTGAATAAAACCGCCATAAAATCCAAGTCCTAACATTAAAATTGCAATGAACCATTTCGGTAGGCCACTCTTTCCGGGCTTTTCAATCAACCATCGCTCAGGTTTAACCAAGATAACAATGAGCATCAAGACCATGAGCACTTTAAATACCTGCATAAATTGCGCATGCGATACGATGGTAGCAAGGAAAATACCGAAAATAGCACCGACGATCACCGGCCATATGAAAACCATGTTTTGACGGTAGTGCATATCTCTTTTCCCAACAAATCCTGTCATCGCACCTGCAGCATTAAAGAGGACACCCACACGATTTGTCCCGTTTGCAATGTTTCCCGGAAGTCCAAGTAACTCAGTGAGAATGGTTAATGTAATGACGGAGCCATTCCCCGCAAGTGCATTAATCATGCCTGCGACAAAAGCTCCAATAAAGGCAATCAGCAGATGCTCAAAGCTCCAAACCATCTTCTTTAGTTACGTCCTCCGGTCGTATGGATTGACATAATTCAATCAATACACCATTTGCAGATTTTGGATGAATGAAGCATACTAATTTATTGTCCGCTCCTATAGATGGTTGTTCTTGTAGCAATTGAAACCCTTCCTCCTTTAGTCGATTCATCTCCAAAAGAATATCCTCGACTTCAAAAGCGATGTGATGCACTCCTTCCCCTTTACGTTCAATAAATTTATGGATAGGACTGTTTTCATCCGTGGCCTCCAGGAGCTCAATTTTTGATTCCCCAGCCTTGAAAAAGGAGGTTAGGACATGCTGCTCTTCTACGGCCTCTTGCTTGTAATGGGGTGTATTGAGGAGCCGCTCAAAAAGAGGATTGCTCACTGAAAGTGATTTGACGGCTATTCCAATATGTTCAACAGTATACATAATTCAGTGGGTGGGATTTACATATTCGGTAAAAATGTTATATTTTTGTTGTCATAGCCCAAAACAAGGGCATTTTATTTTCAAACAAGATTCAATATCATGCGCAAACTACTGACAAAAGTATTCATTCTTTTCACGGCACTGACTTTTAGCTTGTCACTCACTGCACAAGACTATCTCATCGATCAGGTCTTTTTAGGGACCAAAACCAAGTTCGATATGTTGCTTCTCTTTGGTGTAAACGTAGATTATGATGTCGACATGTACAGAATTCTTTACGAAACGCCGGGCGTAGATCAACTTCCTGATACAGCTTCAGGCTTACTCGTTATACCACAAGTACCTGGTGACACCGAACTACCAATCGTTGTATTCGAACATGGCACTACCAACGGCCCATCGGATGTTCCTTCTCTTCTAAAAGGAGGCTATGAAATAGCATTGGGATATGCCGGTTTCGGATTTATCACCGTTGCCCCTGATTATCTTGGCCTCGGCACAGCACGAGGATTTCATCCATATGTTCACGCTGCCACCGAGGTTTCAGCATCCCTCGATATGCTCAACGGAAGCCTGGAATATTTAGAGTTTAATACCGGTCCGAAATGGGATCCTAATTACCTTTTTGTCTCTGGTTACTCCCAGGGCGGCCATGCCTCCATGGCTCTACATAAGGAAATAGAAGATTTCTGGTTTTTTGTTTACCCCGTCTCCGCCGCTACGCACATGTCAGGTCCATATAGCCTTTCAGGAGTCATGCGCGATCTGATACTCAGCGAAACTTCCTATGGTTATCCGGCATATCTGGCATATATCGCTCTTGGCTATCAGCAAGCTTATGGCAATTTGTTTAACCAAGTCGGTGACATTTTCAAAGAACCATTTGCGACCTCCATCAACAAATTTTATACTAATGAGATAACTACAGATGAGCTCAACAGTGAGTTGATTCTGGAACTGATGGCCCTTGATGGAGATACCATCACCAAAAAGATGTTTCAGGACAGTATTATCGTCGGGATTGAAACCAATCCAAATCATCCTATTAATCTTGCGTTAAACGCCAACGATACCTATGACTGGGCTCCGTCTGCACCGACTAGATTGTATTATTGTGGTGGAGATACACAAGTTCCTTTTGAAAACGCCATCATTGCCGAAACAACTATGAATAATAATGGCGCCAGTGATGTTCAGGCTATCAATTTAAATCCAGACCTTGACCATGGACCGTGCATTTTCCCGGCCGTACTTTCTTCCATCGATTTTTTCAAATCAATTATGAACCCATCATCGATCAACAATCTTGACCGATCCGTAGCCGAACTCATTGTATCACCAAACCCGGCTATGGATAAAATTGTCATTGATTGGGATAAAGCAAGTAATGGCATGACCTATGAAATAATAAACGCTAATGGTCAGGTGGTGATGAAAAATTTCAGTCATCATAATAATATCGCTGTGGATCATTTAAACAGTGGCCTTTATCTGATTGTTTGTACCGTAGGACAAGAAACAAGAATCGCAAGATTTATTCGCCAATGAGCATTTCAATAGCACAATTCGAAGAAGAAATACATATCCTGATGGCTGAGCGAGGTAAAGCCTACTTTGACGCCAATCAAGTTCATGATCTTACCGAAACCAATGAAGGCTGGAGCGCAACTATAGAAGGAACAGAAACATACCATGTGCTACTCGAAGGACATGATGTCATCACCCAGTGGCATTGTACGTGCCCATTTGAACATGGCCCTGTTTGCAAACATATCGCTGCCGCTTTCTATGCCGTACAAAATCAAATACAAATAAATATCGCCAATGCCGGAGGACAAATAGATCAATGGATTGATGAAGCCCCTGCCGAGACGATCAGACATCTCCTGAAAATGGAAGCAAACAAGCACAAAGAAGTCAGCGCAACTTTGTATCATGAAATGAAAAGAAGAAGTTGAGATTGAAATATAATAATGGCAAGAGTTACAATTTAATATTTTCGCCCGTTGCCAATTAAACTCCAGTGAATGAAAACGAAAGCAGATATAGTCAATAATTGGCTTCCCAGGTATACAGGTATGTCGTTGGACATGTTTGAAAAGTATATCATTCTGGTTAATTTTTCACATTATGTAAATGTCTTTGCGGAAAAATTTAATGTTGAAATCCATGGCAAAGGCTTATCAATGCAATGTGCTACGGCCGAACAAATCACTATCATCAATTTCGGAATGGGCAGTGCCAATGCAGCGACCATCATGGATTTACTGATGGCCATCAAGCCAAAAGCATGCTTGTTTTTAGGAAAATGTGGAGGACTCAAGCTTAAGAAAAACAAAGTGGGCGATCTCATTCTTCCGATTGCCGCCATCCGTGGAGAGGGAACCTCAAATGATTACTTTCCAACGGAGGTTCCGGCATTACCTGCTTTTGCACTTCAAAAAGCGATCTCAACAACTATCCGAGATTATTCCAGAGACTACTGGACTGGCACAGTGTATACCACCAACAGAAGGGTCTGGGAGTTTGATTTAAAGTTTAAGAAATATCTCAAATCCATTCGGGCGCTAGCCATCGATATGGAAACCGCTACTTTGTTTAGCGTGGGTTTTCATAATGGCATTCCTACCGGTGCACTATTGCTCGTTTCTGATATGCCGATGGCCCCTGAAGGTGTAAAAACTACGCATAGTGATGTCTCTGTCACAGGTATTTACGCCAACGACCATCTTCAAATCGGTATTGATTCCCTCAAGCAAATGATCCACAATAGTCTTACTGTAAAGCACCTTAGATTTTAACAGTTTTGCGTAAGAAGTGTAGCGTATATTCAAACACTTTCTTTTCGGATTTGGCGCACTTTATAACTACACAAAAACCTTTAGAAAGGCCTAAGATAAGTGATGCTTTATTTATGTTATTACTTCGCGCACTTTACATGTTTTAAAAATAACTACTAATACCACTTAATATACTTTGTACCGCATAGGAGGCTAAAATCATTCCCATAATTTTACTTAATACTGTAATTCCGTAATTTCCTATTCTCTTCTGAAAATGATTTGCGGCTAAAAGTATTAAATAAGTAATGCCTATGACGAATAATACTATTCCTGTAGTAACGGCTTGTTGTTGGATTGTATATATATGGTTATTAGTCATCAAAACAACTGCCAAAATTGCGCCTGGCGAGGCTATTGACGGAATAGCAATTGGAAATACCGTAACGTGTTTGTAATCAGTAATCTTATTTTTCTCAAGGTCCGGCTTACCATCTCCGAATATCATTGTTAAGGCAAACAAGAAGAGAATTACCCCACCTGAAATTTGAAATGCATCAAGTGAAACTGACATACCTTCTAAAATTAATTGTCCAATAACAATGAAAAATAGAAGTATGCTAAAGGCAATCATCGATGCTCGAATGGCAATTTTCTTTTTATAAACTAAATCAAACTCTTTGGTTGCCTCAAGATATACAGGAATTGTACCAATAGGATCAATAACAGCAAAAACGAAAAATATTGTAGTTAAAATTTCGACCATTCTATTTTGTTCGTATTAATTTGTTTTTGGGACTAACAGAAAAAGTGTCGTGACAAACATAATCGGTAAACACATAATTTTCATTTTAGCACCTTGCTTTTTCAAATGTATGGTCATAAGGTGATTCAACTTTTGCGGTTGATCAACCTTTAGAAACCTCTGATGCATCATTCTTTATTTCTTCTACTTCCTCTGCTTTTTGTTTCCCCAGATAACCGGGCAATTCCATTCCCGCCATATTAAATAGCTCACTCATGGGTGGAACTGATTTATATAGTCCTGATATAAACTTTGAGGTATTGTTCGCCTGACCATCTTGATTACCACCTTCCCAGACCGTGATTTTATCAATCTTTATATTCTTAATAGCATCTACTTGTGTTTTGACAAGTTCAGGTAGTTTGTCAGCTATCAATAAAAGAACAGCATCGCGCGGATTGCCTCCAACAGCTTTCACAATTTCATCAAATCCATCCGCCTGCTTTTGTAATACTGCATACAATCCTTTGGCTTCAGCCTCTTTTTGCATAAAAACTGCATCTGCTTCTCCCCTAGCAATCAATCGCATTCTTTCTGACTCAGCTTCCGCATCAATCTCAATTCTACGTTTTGCGATTTCGGCTTGAACAATCACATCTGCTTCTTTGGAAGCTTTTTCTTTGGCAGCTCGTGCTAGTTCTGCGTCCTTCTCAGCAATGTAGGCCTCTTGCAATGAGTTGGCCGCCTGTATTTTTTCAGAAGCGGTCGCTCGCCTCAAGGCCTCGGCTTCCTTCTGACGCCGCTCAGCATTTGAAATGGCCATTCGCACCATGGCATCATTCTCACCATCTACAGCATTCGCCTGTGCGGTAGCTTCCCCTACTTTGGCAATAGCATCCGCGGCACTGACAGAGACACGCATTTCTTTATTGGCATTGGCCTCACCGATACTTCCATCTCGATTTTTTTCAGCAACACTTTGCTTCGCATCATTGATCGCTTTGGCAGCCGCTTCTTTTCCTAACGCTTCGATGTATCCACTCTCATCCTGAATATCGGTCACGTTTACGTTGATCAATGTCAGTCCGATTTTCTTTAGTTCATTACCAACATTCGAACTAACATTCGTCAAAAACTTATCGCGATCGGAATTGATCTCTTCGATATCCATGGTCGCGACGACGAGTCTGAGTTGTCCAAAGATTATATCCTTTGCTGTTTCACGTATCTCGTCATTGGATTTCCCAAGAAGACGTTCAGACGCTACCTCCATGATCCCCGGTTCGTTACTGACCGCCACGGTAAAACGAGAAGGCACCGCCACTCTGATATTCTGTTTGGAAAGCGCCCCTCTGAGATCTACATCGATACTGATCGGTGTCAGATCCATATACTCATAGGCCTGAATCACAGGCCAGATAAATGCAGCTCCACCAGCTAGACATTTTGAAGATTGGCCTGTTCCTGTTTTTCCATAGATCACCAATATCTTATCGGATGGACATCGCTTGTACCTTGACACAAACCAAAGCAGCATAATAAAGGCCAGACCGATTAGGCCCGCCATAATGATTACAAAAGAACCTGGTAAATCCATGTATAATAATTTTTAATGAGGTTAAAACTTAAATTCAAAATAAGGCCTTACTCCTGATTCCAATTATTTGAAAAATTGAAATTAGGATAAAGGCAAGTGTGGCGTATCCTCCAAACGAGACATACTTTCAACTTTCAAAGTATTATTATCTAAAATCTCTATGACTCTAATCGCCTCTCCTGTTTTTAGCATGCTCCCATCTGTCATGGCATCCATTTCACGCACGACACCATCAATGACCAGATGTACTTTGCCCTGACCGGATTGATGCGCAGGAATACTCAAATACACCTCGCCGGGTTGATCCAACGCATGGTATAGGTTCAATGTCCCGGATTGCTCGAGTTGAGCAAACTTATACATCAAGTAGGCAACAATTAACATCGCTGCAAACCCTGTGATGGTCGCCAGAATTACAGCGATCCATACACCTAATTGGTTGCCTAGTATTAAAACACCTGTCCACCCGAAAAATGTAAAAAACGCTATGATGCTTCTGAGGGACAGTGCAGAAAAATCCGTCTCCAGGCCATGACCTTCTACATTCACTTCGATTCCATCCCCAATATCTCCATCCCCATCCAGGCCTATAATCAATAGCACAAACTGAATAAAGAACAGGACACTAAACACAATAGCAATAAACCAAAACACCTGATGGGCAGACGAAAGCGTTTCCCACCATTGATTTAATGTAACATTTACGATCACAGCTTAATTCTTGTTGAGTTCATGCAATATAACACCGAATTCTTCTGAAAGATTCGCCCTTTTAGACCAACGACATCAGATGATCTATCGTGAAAGGTAAGAAAGACGATAGAATCATATGAGAAAAATTAAACTAAATTCGTGGCTACATTAAAACCAACTACCGTGGACGTTAAAATATTCAGTGGACAATATTCAAGTTATCTGGCAGAAAAGATATCTGATTATTATGGGCATTCCCTTGGTCAATGGAACCTTTCCCGCTTTAGCGATGGAGAAATGCAGCCGGTCATTGAAGAGTCCGTTCGAGGATCCTATGTGTTTTTTATACAGTCAACGCCAGCTCCTGCGGATAACCTAATGGAATTGTTGCTTCTGATCGATACGGCCAAACGAGCGTCTGCTGATTATATCACAGCTGTTATACCCTATTTTGGGTATGCTCGGCAGGACAGAAAGGACAAACCACGAGTTCCGATTTCTGCGAAGCTGATCGCCAATCTGCTGCAAGCGGCCGGTGCAAATCGCATCATGACCATGGATCTGCATGCCGATCAAATACAAGGCTTTTTTGATATCCCGGTTGATCATCTACAGAGTAATGCTATATTCTTCCCTTACCTCGAAGGCCTGGACAGAGAATCCGTGATTTTTGCTTCTCCTGATGTAGGGGGTGTAAAAAGAGCCAGAAATTATGCTAATCACTTTCAATGCCAGCTCGTGATATGCGACAAATACCGCCGTCGGGCCAATGAAATCGCCGGTATGACCGTCATCGGTGATGTTGAAGGAAAAGATGTGATCCTGGTAGATGATATGGCTGATACAGCCGGTACGTTATGCAAAGCGGCCGATGCATTGGTTCAAAAAGGAGCTAGGAGTGTCAGAGCGATCTGTACCCATCCGGTGCTGTCAGGTAAGGCGTATGAAAACATAGAAAATTCTGAATTGACAGAATTGATCGTGACAGATACCCTTCCTCTGAAAAGACAATCACCCAAAATCAAGGTGCTATCTTCGTCAAAGCTATTTGCTCACGCTATTCGAAACACCCATGAGCATCGGTCCATTTCGGCCTTATTCATGGAGAATAAATAATTATTTTTTGATCTATGACGATTTCATAAAATGATCATCCGGGGAAAAAAAACTTCATCCGTTTAAATCATCGCATGCAGCTAAAATGGAAATATTGATTGATTTCATTTGTTAATCTGACTGTTATATATTCAATATTATCTAATAGGTATCATAAACTCTTCAAATCGAAACCCACGAAATGAGTATTTCCAGCCAATAAACTGGGTCGCCTATTCGCTCACGGAATAATTTTATTCCAATCCCCAAATCTTTTATCTGAAAATCATACCTTTGCGTGCCCTTATAGAGCATAGGGGATAAAATAATAGATAAGTCATGGAAGTTTTAACACTAAATGCTACCCCAAGAAAAACACTTGGAAAAGTTTCAACAAAGGCCGTAAGAAAAGCGGAACTCGTCCCATGTGTCCTATATGGTGGTGATAATAATCTGCATTTTACCGTAGTTCCTTTAGATCTAAGAGACTTAATTTATTCACCGGAATTTAAGGTGGTAGAAATCAATCTCGAAGGCGAAAAACACAGATGTATCATCAAATCAGCTCAATTTCACCCTGTCACTGACAAGGTACTTCATATTGATTTCTTACGCCTGATTGATAACCACACGGTTAAAGTGGATATTCCAATTAGTTTTGAAGGTGTTGCGGTTGGCATCAAAGAAGGTGGCAAACTCATGAAAAAGCTGAGAAAAGTGAGTATCAAAACTGTTCCGGAAAAACTCATCGACAAAATCGTATTAAATACGACAAAGATGAAGTTAGGCGAGTCGCTTCGAATTAAAGACCTCGACCTTTCGGATGGTGTGGTCGTCCTTAATAATGGAAATATTCCTATCGCCACCATAGAAATTCCAAGAGCACTCCGTGGAGGTGCTACTGGAGCTGAAGATGAAACCGCTGAAGGCGAAGAAGGAACAACCGCTGAGGGAGCAACAGCCGAAGCTACAGAAGCTACAAACTAGTTTAATCGTTAAATACACTTCTAAGACATTAGCCTGCTAAAGCCTTAGATAAAATATAAGAGCATCCTTCGGGATGCTTTTTTAATTTTGAGGCATGGCAGCATCGACACTTACAGTAGGCTTGGTTCAATTTGATATTGAATGGGAAGATCCTACGACCAATAGGAAGCGAATTGAGCATCTGCTGGGAGACAATACATCCTTTGATTTATTGATTTTACCAGAAATGTGGTCTACCGGATTTACAATGCAACCAGAAAAAGTAGCTGAGGATGCCAATGGTCCTTCGCTTCAGTGGATGCGCCAACAAGCCAAAAATCGAAATACAGCCATCAGTGGCAGTTTGTCTATCGCGGTGGATCAACAATATTATAATCGATGGTATTGCGCATTCCCGGATGGCAGAATAGCTCATTACGATAAAAAACATTTATTTTCTTACAGTCGTGAAAATGAACATTATACCCCCGGTCATGGCAAAATGATTGTTGAAATCAACGGATGGCGGATCATGCCTGTCATCTGCTATGATCTTCGATTCCCTGCCTGGTGTAGAAATACAGACGACTATGATCTATTGGTGGTCGTCGCCAACTGGCCCGCCCCCAGAATACATCATTGGGATGCCCTGATCAAAGCCAGAGCAATAGAAAATCAAGCTTATGTTGTTGCAGTCAACCGCATAGGCACTGATATCAACGCACTGAAATATAATGGCCATTCTCAAGTAATCGATATGAATGGACAAGAACTTTTGTCTCCTGACGTTCATGAAGGGGTCGAAAGCATCACTTTGAATAAAGATATCCTTTCCGCTTATCGAATTCAATACCCGTTTCTAAACGATCGGGATCATTATAGCTTGTAGCTTGTTAAATTAGTCGTATTATACATTTTCTTACTATGTATATATGCAGATAGTCAAATATATATGCCTCATCTTCACAATGACTCTGGTGCTTGGATGCTCCAATGTCAAACGCGCTGTTTATGATAAACAGAAGCGAATCGAACTGACCGCAGAAACCAAAAAATCCTATGCTAAATCCGATGCAGGGAAAGAGGCCGCCCTGAAAACCGCCATTGTGCATACTGCAAATAAAAACCTTGGGGTAAAGTATAAGTATGGCGGCATCAGCCCCAAACAGGGATTCGATTGCTCGGGATTGGTGTATTATTCTGCCAAATCAAATAATGTCGAATTGCCCAGGTCATCCTCTTCCCTTGCAGAGGCAGCACCTCACATCAATTGGAAGTCCGCAGGGCCCGGAGATTTGATTTTCTTTGGCGAACGTGGAAGAGTCAATCATGTAGCCATTATTGAAAAGAAGAAATCAAACGAACTTTGGGTCATCCACAGCACCACCAGCAGAGGTGTTATTTCAGAAGATGTACTGAGTAGTTCCTATTGGAGTAAACGCATCCTCTTCGCGATTGAGTTGTCAAAACTCACACGATGATAATCTATTCAGCACTCGACTCATTCATTCCTATTTAGCTTCAAACCAAAGTTTGCTGCCCGGAATTCCCGCATGGTAGTCTACTAGAATCTCCGTCCCGGAAAGAATTTCCGTTTCCGCTTTAAAAACAATATGCTCATTTGCATAATCAGGATCAAAAGATGCATTAGGTTCAGCGCTATGATTATATAAGGAACCATAACCAAGCGCTAGCGCAATTTGCCCATCGATCCACTGAAAATAATATTCGTAAAGAATATGTCCTTGTTTGATCAATGCAACCTGGTCCTGAGTAATTAATAATATCGGACATATTTCAATGATACTATCCTGCTGAATATCTTCAACGCAATACATCCCAATCCGATGTTTGCCACTCGGTGCAAAATATAATCCGGGATGTTGTTGAAGCATTTAAAAATCTTTAGTTCATTTAACGTCGACGCAAAGCATACACCGCTGTAATGATAAACACAAATCCAGCTATCTGAAACCAGCTGATCACTTCTCCATCCAGTCCACCCCATACCAAAGCCATACAGGGGATGGCATAAGCTATGGAAGACCCAAAGACTGCTGTCGTACGTTGCAACAACCAAAAGAAAAGAATATTGGCAATGACTGTACATATCAAGGCAAGCACTACTAATGGCAACAACGACTCTAACCAAACCTGCGAAGATGTCATCTTACTATAGCCCCCTGTAAACACTATAAGTATCCACGCCAAACAACCCAGCGAAAAAAAGCCAATCGCTGTAATCGCAAAAGGATGTATATCCTGACAATATCGCTTGACCATATTGGCACTTAATCCATAACAAAATGTAGCCAGAACCACATAGAATACATAGGAACTAATCCGCCAGTCTTCTTCACCAATCATGAGCACTGCGATGCCTATGCAACCTAATAACACACCTACTAAATGATGCTGTTTGAATTTTAATCCAAAAAAAAGCACACCGGTGACTAGGGCAAATATGGGCGTCAGACTATTCAACACACCCGTGACAGCACTACCCAATCGAGTCTCCGCCAAAGCAAATAAAAATGCCGTAATGCCATTTCCTAAAAAAACAATCAACGTAATCAGCACCACTTTCCCCTTTGGAAAAGGCACCCTCGAAAAAATAAAAATGGGAACAAAAGCAATTGCAGAAATACCAATGCGCAGGCATGCTACTTCAAGTGCCGTAAAATGTATAAGTCCTTTTTTTATTAAAACAAATGATCCACCCCAGATGAAAGCCAGAGCGATAAAAACGGCCCACCCTTTGAAGTCTTTCACAGCAGACACCGGTGTAGAGGTTTGATCCATTAGATGGATGCTACTGCATTAACCTTGTGCCAAACACGCCACACGTTTTTATAACAAACCTTCTCTATATCTTCATCTGAATACCCACGCTTGAGCAATTCGTATATTAAATTTGGATAGGTACTCACATCTTTCAAGCCTGTCGGAAGACTGTCCCCAACGCCATCATAATCGGATCCAAATCCAACATGATCGATGCCGGCAATATCCCGCACATGATCAATATGATCCGCTACCCGTTGGACATCCGCAAATAAAGTAGGATTCTTTTTCTTGAATTTTTCAATGATCGGTTTTGCCAGAGGATCATCTGCTTCCAAACCTTCTTTCTTCAAAAGTTCATTTAGCTTTTTTCGGTTTTCTGACCGGGATTTTTCGAACCCCGGATCCAGGAATGATGACCCAAAATTTATCTGAATGACACCCCCATTTAGACTTAACGCCCGTAGCATCTCATCATCCATATTTCGTTCAAACCCCGGCGTAAAAACTCTGCAAGAAGAATGCGTGGCAAGCACCGGTGCTTTTGTATGCTCCATGACTTGGTAAAACGTCTTATCGGAAATATGGGATACATCCACAATCATCCCAATGGCATTCATTGCATCGAGCAACTCATAACCATAAGGACTTAATCCATTCCATGTAGCGGTTGTATCATAAGAACTATCACAAATATGATTATCCTTACCATGGGTCAGTGTGACGTATCGGATCCCTTTATTATAGAAATATGGCAAATCTTCCAGTGTCCGTATAGGAGCTCCATTCTCCATGCCCATCGGTAGGGAAATAAGCCCTTTTTTAAAATTAGACTCAATCATTTCAGGCGAATCGCCTCTGCCAAACTTATCCGGATGAGCCTCAATGATCCCATCTACCATATAGATTAATGTATCTGCAAGAGCCTTCGCCTCCGATAAATCTTTTTGATAAGAAGAAGGAATAAAAATCGACATAAAAGGGGCATCCAACCCACCTTCTTTGGCCCTTACGTAATCAAAATCACCCTCAGTCGTTTCAATTGGAATCCCGAGATATTCACGATCCAACCTGAAATTTTTGACACGGAGTCGATAGGGAAGATCAATATGACCATCCGTGATGATAAATTTGTGGGCCAATTCGACCGCATGTTGATAAGTCTTATTTCCGTTCATTTTGGTAAAATCCTTACTGGATGTACAACTAATAATGACAAAAAGGAGTAGAATGGGTAGATATTTCATTTATATAAATTGCTTCGCAAGATAGAACGTAATCGGTCTCGCCAGAAGAAATTTAAGAGATGAAGAAAAAAAGGATGAACATTTGAAAGTTTTTTTAGCTTTGCACTCTCTTTTTAGAGAATAACCGGATCGGTAGTTCAGTTGGTTAGAATGCCGCCCTGTCACGGCGGAGGTCGCGAGTTCGAGTCTCGTCCGGTCCGCAATAAAAAAGGTCACTTTCAAAGTGGCCTTTTTTTATGGTCCTCAGCCAACCTGGCCAACAAGTCTTACTCCGCTGAAATTACAAGCCAACAAACTGTATTCTAACTGATTACAAGAAACAGGTGACTCTACAAAAGTAACCAGCATGTTGATTTTGTAGAAAACATCCCTTATCCCGGATAAAAACTTAATGATTCAAAAAAGGAGATTTAGGCCAGATTGTGGAAAACACTTTGAACATCCTCATCGGCTTCTATCCTGGCCACTAATTTGAGAACTTCTTCTGCCTCTTCCTCATTCAGCTCCACTGTATTCATTGGAATCCACTCCAGCTGGGAATTCACGACTGTTATATTCAAATCCTCTAGTCCTTTTTGCATATTTCCAAAATCCGTAAATCCACAGCGAACCACGAGTACATCCACGCCATCGTCGTTTATCCCTTCTCCCAACTCTTCTAAACCAAAATCGATTAATTTAAGCTCGATTTCTTCAGGATCCAGCCCTTCCGGAGACAAATTGAAGACGCCCATCTTATTGAACTGGAAACTCACGCTCCCACTGGTCCCGAGGGATCCGCCACCTTTATTAAAGGCCGATCTGACATTGGCTACTGTCCGGATGATATTGTCAGAGGCCGCCTCTACAATGATGGCAACGCCATGTGGCGCGTAGCCTTCGTACATGATCTCATCATAATTCTCCATGTCCTTACCTAAAGCGCGCTTAATCGCTGCCTCTACTTTATCCTTAGGCATATTGACACTCTTGGCATTCTGCATCGCACGACGCAGCGAAGAATTGTGAGATGGTTCTGGTCCGCCGGCCTTTACAGCTATTGCGATTTCTTTCCCGATTCGGGTAAACTGCTTGGCCATGCGATCATATCTCGCAAACATACTGGCCTTACGAACTTCGAATATCCTCCCCATTAGTTTATCTATTAGAGGCGCAAAGGTAATGACTCAAGGGTTATAATTTCAGAATTACCCCTCATCGCCTGGCGAGCAACTAATTCCAAGGCTACTATTTTCTGTTATGCCTGCCATAGCTTTAGCGGAGGCAGGTCCTTCCTTTCCGAAAGCACGCACAGGCACAGAGACGCAGTTATGATTACCCTCATAATCCCAATCACACGATCACAAAATTACTCCATCGCCAAATCATCCCATCACCAAATGATATCTTAACCACAAGCCCTTCGGCCTAAAGGCCTTTTCGATTATTATCCGGCCCAATCTCCTTTGCCTGCTAAGGCTTAATATGTTTATTGCTAATTTCGTAGCGATCATTCCGTTATGGCAAAAAAGAAAAAAGCAGTTTCCACACTACCTGCATGGACGAAACATGGCTGGTGGCTAGTTCCACTGATCGCAATTCTCGTCTACATCCCTTCATTCAATGCTGATTTCACGCTGGATGATGTTCTTATCGTTGAAGAAAACACTTATGTCAAATCTTTAGATAAGGTGCCGGATATATGGACATCTCATTATTGGGCAGGAAAAATCGATGCAACAGACAAAGGATTGTACCGGCCATTGACCCTCACCACCTATAATCTTCAATATGCCCTATCAGGAAAAAAAGCAGCTCCATTTCATTGGGTCAACATATTGCTACATGCTGTAGTATGTTTTGTGCTTATGTGGTTTGTCAAATTGCTTTTTGCAGATCAACGCCTCACCCTCCTCACTGGATTGTTGTTCGCAGTTCACCCCATTCACACAGAAGCTGTCTCCGGCATCGTCGGCAGAGCTGAAATCATGGCAGCACTTTTTATTTTATTGGCTATGATCAGTTATCATCAATGGATTAAATCCGGCCAATTAAAATGGCTGGGGTTTCTGATCCTCTCGACAATTGCTGCGATTACTTCAAAAGAACATGGGTTTTTAATTCCTGTGATCATTGGCTTGCAGGAAACTTACTATTTCTTTAGTTCAAAAAAGTACGATATCAAGGCTCCCGGAAAATGGATTGCTTTTCTGACGGTCATTTTTGTGGCCATTGCTTGGTGGATCTTCCGAAGCACAATCACCGGACCTACTGCCGCACATGAAATGTGGGCCGATGTTTCCTCTGTTGAGCGAATGGCTACTGCGATCCGTACATCAGTGGAATATATTGGAATGCATATTGTTCCGATCCATTTATCGGCTGATTATTGGCTCGATGAAGTACCTATTGCAGGCTTTGGAAATGGTGCCGTGCTATTAAGTGTGGCGTTGATGCTGATCTTTTTGAGTGCTACCTTCCTCTTCCGACGACGATGGCCTGTCGTATCCTGGGGTATCCTTTTCTTCTTTTTGATGCTCTTACCGGTTTCAAATTTTCTATTTGCAGCAGGGTTTCTAAAAGCAGAACGTATCTTATATATACCTTCCATTGGACTTATTCTGGTGATAGCGGCGTTGCTTATAAAGTTGTTTGAGCTGCCAAAAGGTAAAATTCCAGCGATTATACTTGCTAGTGGGATGGTTATATTCTTTAGTGGAAAAACAATCAGCAGAGCTGCTGATTGGAAAAACAACTATACGCTTTCGATGGCTACATTGAAGACCTCGCCTAACAGTCCTCGCTTCAATAACATGATGGGCTTGGAGTTGAAGGCACGTAAACAAGGAAAAGAGGCGCTGTTTTATTTTGAAAAGGCTGTTCAATCCAACCCTCATCATGTGCCTGCGCTTGTCAATCTTGGACTTGCCTATCGAAATGCAGACCGAAACCAGGAAGCTGCTAATATCCTGGAAAAAGCACTACGACTCAATCCTAATACCCTACCCACCTATGTCAATTTAATGTCAGTTTATCGCTCGCTGGATGACAATCCCAAAAATCTTGAAATTGCCAAAAAGGCATTGGATCGATTCCCCCAATCTGCACCTATTGTGTGGAATGCTGCCAATGCTTATCAGTTGATGGGGGATATGTCGAAGGCCAATGAATTAAGGGCCCGAGCGAAAGCCATTGATCCAAATATTGGCAGCAATTAATTAACTAGTTATATATTATAAAAATTTATTATATTTGCTGATGTAATGAATTATTTAAAAGTGATCTTGTTGATCAACAATATCACTTTGACAATCGTTATACTAACAATTATACCCATGATGCGTTTAGTAAATCGAATCCTAAACTTCTTCCGAAGTCGAAAGGCGCCTAATCCTGTTTCAGCAGGTGCAGCTAAAAAGGAAGAATATGAGCGGTGGTTAGGCATATAACCTTCCACTGAGCTCATGAACATAACATATTAATTATTCTTGCAACAGCAAGTCCTTGGATGCTTTATGCATTTTTGAAATGAAAATTGACCACCTGCGCATGATGTGAGAATATGCCTTTCACGCTCCTCCTTTTGGCATAATCCTGCAATATTTTCAAAATCGATTTTAAGGTTGGAAACACCTGATGTATAGGACATTATGAATATATGATGTCATTTTACTTCAATAAAAACCAAAAAATCATCAGAAGTTGATCAAAAAAGAACTGATTCCCTTTTTTCTAAGAGAATTTGGTACTAAATTTGACCCTTTCCTTGGGGAACCAGGGAACTCAGCTCACTCCGCCTCTGTTGGGCAAGTTGGGATTTTGAATAAGGAAATTTTAATACCATGAATATTTTCCTTTTTGGGCGAACTTTTGCTCGCTTAAAAAAACCAATGTTTATCGTCCTGATGTTAAGTACTGCTAGCATGTACTTTGGCTGCGCGCATGAGTTTGCAGGTGACCTTGATATCATGCTGACCGAAGCATTAAACGAAAACAGCAAAACAGGTTCTTACACTGGCTATATACTACCATCCAGCACCGATTACGCTTCCCTACCTAATCAGGATCCAAAAAACCCAATCACAGCAGAGAAAGTTGCTCTTGGCAAAATGCTCTTTTTCGAAACAGGCTTAGGGCTTGAACCAGAATACCCTGTCTCCAAAGAAACATACTCTTGCAGCAGTTGCCATATACCGGAACGAAGTTTTACCGCCGGTAGATTTCAAGGTATTGCAGATGGTGCTGTCGGCTATGGCCAAAGCGGTGAAAAAAGAAAGAAAAATCCCTATTACGATGGTGATGAAGTAGATGCACAAGGTGCAAGACCGCTTCCAATGCTCAATTTAGCTTATGTGACCAATGCCTTATGGGCAGGAAGTTTTGGTTCCTTTGACGTCAATGAAGGCACTGAAGGCGTTTGGGACAACGATACACTGTTTGCAATCAATCACAAAGGCCTCATGGGTCTTGAAGCAAACAACGAACGTGCCCTCATCGTACACAGACAAGTCGTTAATAAAAAAGTAGTGGACTCATTGGGCTATACTGCCATGTTCGATGCTGCTTTTCCTAATACTCCTGAAGGTCAGCGTTACACACGTCAAACGGCAGGTTTTGCTATTGCTGCTTATTTCAGAACTATTCTGACCAACGAAGCTCCATTTCAAAGTTGGTTGAAAGGAAATTCAAGCGCAATGACTCCTCAACAAAAAGAAGGTGCTTTGCTTTTCTTTGGAAAAGCCGGTTGCGTCAATTGCCATAACAGTCCTTCCCTAAATAGTGATCCACACCTGTTCTTTTCATTGGGTGTACTTAATCATTACCAAAGTGGATTTGAGGTGTTTAAAACTGATGCCAATGATAAAAGAAATCTGGGCAGAGGTGGATTTACAGGACGCGCTGAAGACATGCACCAATTCAAAGTTCCTCAACTATACAATCTGAAAGACTTTGGTTTTTATTTCCACGGCGCCAGCAAAACTTCGCTCAAAGATGTTGTGGAATATTTCAATGACGGCATCCCTGAAAATCCCAATATTCCGAAGGAAATGGTCTCACCCTTGTTCAAGCCACTGAATATGACCACCGAGGAGAAAGCAGCTTTGCTAGAGTTCCTCGAGAATGGCTTGTATGATGCAAATGTGATGCGTTATCGCCCGGAGATGACCATGTCAGGCAATTGTTTTCCAAACAATGACTTGCAATCTCAATTAGACATGGGCTGTCAATAGTCTTGTTGGTTGATGGATTGAGTCATATCAATTAGCTGATACACAATGATCACACCGTCATTGAACAATGATTAATTTCTTTCTAAGACATCGACATAGATTACTTGTCATCAGTCTGGGGATCGTTTATCTCTGGTTTGGCATACTCAAATTCTTTCCAGGCATCAGTCCGGCTGAATCTCTAGCCAAAGAAACAATTCATCTGCTCACCTTTGGGCTTATTCCGGACAATGTTTCCTTTATACTATTAGCTATATGGGAAGTCTCCATTGGCCTTTTACTCCTACTCAATGTACAACTTAAGGCTGCTGTATATCTTGGACTGGCTCATCTGTTACTCACTTTCACACCACTGTTCTTAATGCCAGCGAGTTCCTTCCATGAAGAACAACTGTATTCCCTTACATTAATTGGGCAGTATATCATAAAGAACATTGTGCTGATAAGTGCCCTCCTGACCATCTTGCCCACAGACTCGAAAGCAACTATTTCCTGATTGCTTTTGACGTAACGTAGCGGACTGTAATACTCCCCATTTGTTGGACCAAAAGGTTTAGTTGCTACGTTAATATTTTCTGTTGTCATGCTGCTTGATTTCTCATGGATTGATCGTAGGTTGCATTGGGTGACATTCTCAGGTTTTTCCGGAATGGGCTGATAGTACACAGAGCTTCTGGGTACGGCCAGGATTTCGTATTGCTTACGAACAGACATTTTTTGATGGTTTGGATCAATCACTTCCATTCGCTGGCGTTTATCCCTAATTTCCGAGCACTTTTTTTTAAAAAATCATTTTCCACTTTAAGCTGTCCAATTTGAGCATACAGCTTTTCAGCATCAATTGATGACTCAGATTCACTAGCCATTTGGCCGCGCTTGAAGGCCATTGGAAGATGCTCTAAAGCTTCTGCTTTCCATTTGGAGATTGTAATGGCATTCACATCAAACTGCTTGCTGAGCTGAG
>JBBKXT010000259.1:0-15503 GCA_037969625.1 Saprospiraceae bacterium | reverse complement strand
ATTCCCGGAAATTTTGAACTGGAAATGCAAGCTGCAGCCAAAAAACACGGTATCTGGCTTCTTCCGGGTTCTATTTTTGAGAAAAAAGATGATCAGATATTTAATACGGCAACGGTCATTAATCCGGATGGAGAGATTGTCACTCGCTATCGAAAAATGTTTCCATTCTATCCTTATGAAGTAGGTGTTACACCGGGTAGTGAGTTCTGCACTTTTGATGTGCCGAACATAGGTCGGTTTGGTGTTTCTATCTGTTATGATATGTGGTTTCCGGAAACGATCAGAACACTTGTTGTGCAAGGTGCTGAAGTGATACTGCATCCAACGATGACAGGGACGATCGATCGAGATATAGAACTTTCAATTGTCAGAGCGATGGCCACGGTCAATCAATGTTTTTTCTTTGACGTCAATGGATTAGATACTGGCGGAAGTGGTCGTTCGATTGTATGTGGACCGGATGGGCGTGTATTATACCAGGCCGGAGAAACAGAAGAAATATTCCCCCTTGAACTAGACATTGAACGTGTCAAAAGAAGCCGTGAAATGGGTGTGCTTCGACTGGGTCAACCGTTGAAAAGTTTTAGAGATCATCTAGGTAATTTTTCAATCTATCAGCAGAATACACAACATCCTTATTTGGATTCCCTCGGGCCACTGATCAAGCCAACACGATTAGACAAATTAGCAGAATTAAAAGTGCAGGAGAATAGTCTTCTAAAACCCGAATCACCTTTAGGTTACAAAGGCGATGGACAATATTAAAAATAAATTATGGGATCAACATCAGGAAAGAAAAGGAGTAAAACATTAAAAATGAAAGATTATATAAGTTGGTTTGAAATACCGGCTATAAACTTTCTGCAAGCCGTCGGCTTTTATAATTACATCTATGGCATTGATATGGAAACTATCTCAACCGGCGATCACACCATGGCCTTCTTTCCGGCGGATGGAGGGATCGGTGGTGCAATCGTTTGCGGACCAGGTTCCGTACCACACGAAAGCGGCTCTCTTATCTATCTCAATGGAGGCAAAGATTTAAACAATGTTTTAGGGAAAGTCAACGAAGCCGGTGGACGAGTCATCATGTCCAAAACGGCCATTAGCGAAGAGGCCGGATATTTTGCCATTTTCATAGATTCTGAAGGAAATAAATTAGCTCTTCATTCAAATCAATAAAACGTGACGAAGAAAAAACAAGCAAGTGCGCCCTTTTATAATATTGGACAACTTAGAGTTGATTATTGGAATGATCTGAAGACTCAGACAACCGAGTTAGCTCGATGTCATAAGGGCTCAACCAATGAAAAAAAATTCAGCAAAGCGGCCGGCGACCTTTTGAGGGAATTGCGTGGGGTGGAGCGCTTTTTTGCTTTTCCAGGAAAACGCAGACTTGAATATTTAGAAGGAGCATTGGCTCGTGACGAACATTCAGCTTTGGCCACTCTTGTGTCTGAAACAACCAGGCAATTGGTGAGTGATAGTTATCGCGGCAATCCTGATTTCATCAATGAGGATGAAATGTCGATGGACGTTGTCGAGGAGCGAGAAAGATTTAATGCCGTTCGAAAAAATTATTTTGAAGTGCTATTTGTCGAAGATATGTCCGAAGCAGATGAAAAAACTTTACGTTCAAACCTCAATGATTTAAGAGATTCTGATAATCAATTCACCTATGGCATTGTTGTGCAGCGTTCTTTTCAGGACGCGTTGATCGCATTATCTTGTAATTTTAATATCCAGGCCGTGGTCATTCGTTACGCACCACCACATCATTCAAAAGGAATAACACCACTGATCAAGCCTTACATACAAAGTGCGTTAAAGGTGGATTTGTCATCACGAGATGAGGCAGAATTGGGACCGATCCTTGGAAATTTAGCAAGACAGTTTCGACCCGAACTTGACACATATTATGTGACGGATACTGCTCTGGCAGACTTGAAGGACAGTACGATTAAATCTTTCAACCGGATATTTTATCAGAAAGAGGATATCCAAGAAATTCATCTGACGATTATCAGGGGAATCAGTGATCGCTACGAAACACCTTTCTTTTCAGCCTTAATGGAATACAGTAAAAAACCAACAGGCGTGTTCCATGCCATGCCTATCTCCAGAGGAAATTCAGTTTTCAAATCTCGTTGGATTAAGGATTTTGGTGATTTCTATGGACGTAATATGTTTCTTGCTGAAACTTCAGCGACAACAGGTGGTTTGGATTCACTTTTACAACCGACCGGACCACTGAAGAAAGCCCAGGAAATGGCGCGTGATGCTTACGGTTCGCAGCATACTTTTTTTGTAACAAATGGAACTTCTACAGCGAATAAAATAGTCATGCAAGCGCTGGTTCAACCCGGTGATGTTGTTTTGATTGACAGAGATTGTCACAAATCACATCATTACGGGATCGTTCTTGCAGGAGCTTATCCGGTCTATCTGGATTCATATCCAATTGAACAATACTCGATGTACGGAGCAGTGCCGCTAGAACATATCAAAGAGAAAATGCTTCAACTGAAATCAGCAGGGCGATTGGAAAAGGTAAAAATGTTGCTGCTCACCAATTGCACTTTTGATGGAATGGTCTATAATGTTGAACGTGTTATGGAGGAAGTGTTGGCCATCAAACCCGATATGATATTTCTTTGGGACGAAGCCTGGTTTGCGTTTGCAGGGTTTACTTACACCTATAAACAAAGAACAGGGATGTTTACCGCCAGCAAATTGATCGAGCGGTACAGCAGCGAGGGATACAAGAAAAAATATCAAGCACATGTTAAAGGATTGAAGAAAGGTGAAATAGCAAAACTGCCTGATCCCGATAAAGTTCGTGTTCGCGTTTACTCTACGCAAAGCACACACAAGACATTGAGCAGTTTCAGACAAGGATCAATGATTCATATTTATGACCAGGACTTTAGAAGGAAAAGTGAAAGTACTTTTCTGGAAGCCTATATGACACATACCTCTACTTCACCGAATTATCAGATGTTGGCTTCTTTGGACGCAGGTCGTAGACAAGTGCAGTTTGAAGGATTTGAAATGGTGGAGAAAAGCATCGAATTAGCGATGGTGCTACGTGCGAAAATCACTGATAATCCACAACTGAATAAATATTTTGATGTGCTCACCGTTGAAGATTTTATACCGGATAAATATCGAGAAACTGGATTGGAAGGATATTATGACAAGAAAACTGGATGGAATCGTTTGGAAGAAGCATGGGAAAAAGATGAGTTTGTACTGGATCCTACTAAAATAACCCTCCATATCGGTCGTACCGGAGTTGATGGGGATACGTTTAAAAATCAGTACCTGATGGATAAATTCAATATTCAGATTAATAAGACTTCGCGAAACACAGTTTTATTTATGACGAATATTGGGACCACACGAGGGAGTATAACTTTTCTGACCAATGCCCTTTTGAAGATTGCAGATGAATTGGATGAAAAGTTTAAGTCTTTGAATTCTCGGGAACAGGAGATTCACAAGCAACGAATAAATTCTTTAACAAAGGAAGTGCCACCGCTGCCGGATTTTAGTCATTTTCATTATTCATTTCAGGCAGTACCGGGTGTTCCGGGAGGTAACCTTCGCGAGGCTTATTTTCTTGCCTATAATGAAGATAACTACGAATACCTTTCACTGACTGAGTGTATGCCGGTAATGAAAAAAGGTAGAATTCTAGTGGCTTCCTCTTTTGTAATTCCTTATCCTCCCGGATTCCCAGTACTCGTGCCGGGACAGGTGGTTAGTAAAGAGATTATTGAATTTATGTTGGCCTTGGATGTTTCCGAGATTCACGGGTATCGCGCAGACCTTGGTCTCCGTGTCTTTAAAACCAGAGTGCTTGATCGCCAGAAAACAATCACCTCCATGGGTGCCATGGGGAATCAAAAGAAGAAGAAATAGATTAGTTAACCTTTAATACAAATAGATAAATGACAACGAAGAAAATTTCAACACTTGATCTCAGTGGAGTTTCCGATATAAGAAGATTTTTTCATAAGAATGAAGTACCTATATACTTTATCAGTGCCACAAATTTTAATTTGCTTGGGGCGGATGAGTGGATTAAGGGATTAAAGTATATCTCGTATATCGAATGTTTTGATGGCCTACACCCAAACGTATTTTGTCCTAAAGAAGAAATTCCGCATGATGAATTTGAAAGCATAGAAGACATTAATAATTACTTGTTGCAACATCCCGAAGTTCAGGATTATTTGAAAACTCGATCACAGGGAAAGAAAGCCGGTAAAGCTATGTTTCTTATGTTTGATGAGAAGACAGAGAAGCTTGCAAAGAAATTAGGACTTAAAATAATGTTTCCGCCTGCCAAAATGCGGAACTTCATGGACAATAAAGTGAATACGAATCGTATCGCTGAAAAGGCTGGTGTAGCCTGTGTCCCATATGTTCTTTCTCCGGTGACAGATTATAAACAATTGTGTAAAGTTTCTAAAAAGCTTGGCACCGAACTTGTCATACAAACGCCCTATGGTGATTCCGGGCATACAACTTTCTTCATCTCAAATGAGGCTGAATATAAAAAGCATGAAGAAGAAATCATCAAAGAAAAGGAAGTAAAAATCATGAAGCGGATCAACTGCAGAGGTTCAGCGATTGAGGCTTGTGTGACACGTCACGGAACTATTGTTGCTCCACTCATGACAGAATTAGTAGGCTTTAAAGAGCTAACACCGTACAAAGGAGGTTGGTGCGGAAACGAAATTTATCCGGAAGCTTTTACACCTTCTCTAAGAAGTAAGGCTAGAAAATATACTCAGCTTTTTGGTGACCAATTACGAAAAGAAGGGTACAAAGGTTACTTTGAACTTGACTTCCTGATAGACCAGGACAATGGAGAGATTTATCTTGGCGAACTAAATCCGAGAGTAACCGGTGCCAGCTCTATTACCAACCATGCAGTTTTTGCATTGGCAGATGCGCCATTATTCGTGTTTCATATTTTGGAATGGATGGATGTGGATTACAAGCTTAATATTAAAGAGTTGAATGCGCGTTGGGCAAGACAAGAAAATGTAGATGGCTGGAGTCAGCTGATTATTAAGCACACGGAGGACACGGTAGAATACGTGACGGATGCGCCAAGGTCCGGGATATACAAGATGTTTGATAATGGACATATTCAGTTTGACAGAATGGATACACACCGACGTGCTGTTGAAAGCGACAAGGAAGGTTTTTTCTTGCGTATCACACGGAATGGCGACTATCTGTATGAAGGTGCTGATATGGGGATTTTGGTTTCAAGAGGGCGTATGATGACAGATGATTTCAAACTCACGCAGCGCGCCAAAGATTGGATACAAGCGATTCGATCAAAGTATACGGCAACGATTGTGGAAGACAAGCGCGAGCAGCTGGTATTAAAAGGAAGTTTGACGAAATAACTATGGAGTTTATAAGTATCAATCCCTTTGATGGGAAAGAAGTGGGTCGATATGTTGCACATACCGAAGTACAATTAAATGAGAAATTAGCATTGTCAAAAAGTGTTTACAATGTCTGGCGAAAAGTATCGCTGACAGAACGAGCTTTACTAATGGCTAAGGCTGGACAGGTGCTTCGTGATGAAGTAGATCGATATGCGAAAATGATTACGCTGGAAATGGGTAAGCCCATCAGCGAGTCGCGTGGTGAGATCAACAAATGTGCATGGGTATGTGATTATTATGCAGCGCAAGCAGAGACATTTCTTGCTGATGAGATCATCGACACCGATGCACAAAAGAGTTTTGTCAGACACGATCCGATTGGAACAGTCTTTGCCATCATGCCCTGGAATTTTCCTTTTTGGCAAGTGTTTCGTTATGCCGCTCCAACGCTTACCGCAGGTAATACCGGATTGTTGAAGCATGCCTCCAATGTTTTTGGTTGTGCTACAATGATCGAGGAGGTCTTTACAAAAGCAGGATTTCCGGAGGGTGTTTTTCAGAATCTATTGATCCATCACGACCTCACAGAAAAGATCATTTCCCATGATGCTGTGCAAGCGGTTACCTTGACAGGAAGCGAAAGAGCAGGTTCTGCGGTGGGTGCTCTTGCGGGGAAGTATATCAAGAAAAGTGTGCTTGAATTAGGCGGAAGTAATGCTTTTATTGTTTGGAAAGATGCGGATATTGACAAAGCCGTTCAAACGGCACTTGTCGCACGGATGCTCAATTGTGGACAAAGTTGTATTGCTGCGAAACGGTTTATTTTGGTTGAGGGCATCTATGATGAGTTTGTTAGAAAATTTACGGAAGCAGTACGCCAACTTAAATCGGGTGATCCGTTAAACGATGACACACAAGTTGGTCCGTTGGCAAGAAAGGATCTTGCAGATGAATTACAAAAACAAGTACGGGATTCAATAAACCAGGGTGCTGAATTGTTGCTGGGAGGAAACCAAAACAATGCTTATCACGAACCAACTGTTTTAGGAAATGTTAAGCCAGGCATGCCGGCATTCGATGAAGAAACATTTGGTCCGTTAGCCGCGATGATAAAGGTAAAGGATGAAGCAGAAGCATTTGTTCTTGCCGAACAATCTCGTTTTGGGTTAGGGGTGACTGTTTGCACCACTAATATAGAAAAGGCTACTGCGATGGCAAGGGAAGTGAGTGATGGTGCATACTTTATCAATGAACTGGTTAAGTCAGATCCAAGACTTCCTTTTGGGGGAACAAAATATTCCGGCTATGGTCGAGAACTTGCTAAAGATGGTATGATGGAGTTTGTGAATCGGAAGACTGTTTATATTAAGTAAGTCTATGCCTGTTTTAATTTTCAATGTAAAATAAAAAAGCCCTCCTTTTTCGAAAAAGGAGGGCTTTTTTTATAAATGTATTTTTATGTTATTTCCATGGAAGATCAACAACTCGTTGACCAATTGCATTGCCCAACTCAATTCCACCATCTGAATCAGAGGCAAAATGAACACCGAGCGGTACACGGCTGTAACCGTTTTCAAGGGCCATTTCTTTGAACGAATTGAAGGTTCTAGGCGCACCTTTAAATTCTGTACGGCCTTCATGGCTTCTGTCTGTAAACCTGTAATTAGTTCCAAAAATATCTTCCAAGACAATAGCAGAGGCCCCACTAAAGGTAGCATGTCCGGAAGGATAGGTCGGGAAGTTCGGTGTATAATTACCTCCTGAACCATCAGGACACATGACTGTATTCCAGTTAGGATCATTCATGAAGTTTTGGATATAGTCAATCGGGCGGAGGCGATTATAAACATATTTTTCTCCCCAGCACTTGACACCTGCATCAGAAAGTGCCATGCCTATTTTGGCATAAATAACTACAGATTCCAACATATCTGGTCTTTCAATGGCGATCAATTGATTAGAAATATTGAGCCATCTGCCGGCAGGGCTAAATGTAAGAATAGGACAATCGTCACTCCAAAATTCTGCAATCCACAACTCATCCTGTTTTTCTCCTGCTTTGATTTGATTCACAAGGTTACGTGTCTGCATGGCTTCTTCATATAGTTGTGATCCCGGAGAGGTGTTAAATGCCGGTGGTACCGGAGCACGGTCTGTAGATAGCGCAGCAAAACAATGAACTTTACCCCAATGCGGTAGTAATGCCGGTGTATAATCAGGATAAGTTGGTTGCCAAAGGTTGATCGCTGAGGGTGGCACATAGGCAGGATCATTATTATTGAGATAACCTTGATGACCCCATGTATCATCAGCTGACCAGTCATAGATAGTTTCAGCAACATATTTTCCGTATGCCACGGATCGTTGGTATGTGTCTGGATCGGCGTTTAATTGTAATTCTGTTCGCAAGGCATGGCTGACATCAAGAATTTGAAATTGTTGTGCGGATGGCGCTGTTGGAAAAAGAAGTTCAAATCCTTTTTCATAGGCGGCATTCAGGGCAATTTCCCAGTCATAAGATGCACCGGCGATGGGTCGGTCAATTATTAAACCATTATAGTACCTTGAAAAACTTTTGTATTTTCCATCACTTGCATGCACAATGGATTGATAAGCCATAAAATTGAGAAGGGCAATACTTCGACCGGATACCGGTGGCTTATAACCAGGGCAATAGCGCTCCACTTCCAGGTATAATTGATTCCATGTTAAAGGAATATGATGGGAGTATTGCTTTGCAGGAATATTGTCAACTGTAATAACATCATCGTCATTTTTTTGACAAGCACTCAGAATCAGCAAAAAGGCCAATAGGGGTACGTAAATATTTTTCATGGGTTGTAAAAGGTTTGGTGATTAATTTGTGTTAAAGTGGATTTATATACATTCTTCGTTCAGTTTATTCTGATACGCAGTTTTTAGCTGGTTATAGCCTTCCGTGCCCTTGAGCTCCTTTGTTTCTTTTAATAGGGCCATGATGCTAGATTCGATTTGTTGTTTTTCTTCTTTCATTATCATTATCTTTTTAGCCATCTCACTGTCATAATGCTCTGCTTTAGTTAAAGTCATCTTTACGTCATCATTGACATTTTCGAAAGATTCAAACATTCGGATCAAACTACCATTTCGGGCGTTGAGCATATTGTTTTTTTCTTCTTCCGGCATATTTTCCGGTAGATTTTGATCAAGCATGTTACTGACGTTGTCCCAAGTGGCTGAGATACTATCTCTCATCATGGAAAGCTCACATAAAAGCGCTTTTTCTTCTTTTATTAATTGATAAAAAGTTTCTTCCCGGTTTGTTTTATCCGAACAAGACGCGATAGTCAATAATACTAAACTGAAGCAAAACAACCTTTTCATCTGTTTCTCATTAAATTTTTAAAAATCACTCAACTTATGAGATTGGAATGGCTTCAGTATTTCTGTAATGTTCTATTTTCAACTGAAACATACGCGCCATTTTTTCGGCTCTCCATTTGGCTTCGATTGCTTTTTCGCCGGAGAATGTTTCTTTAATTGTTTCATTAAATAGTTTTAACCATCGGTCAAAATGTATAGCCTTAACGGGTAGTTTGGCATGCGGTGTAAATGGACTTCCATAATAAGTGTGTTCTTCTAAAAGTACGGTTTGCCAAAACCGATACATCTTTTCCAGATGCATAGGCCACTTGTCTTGAATCACACCCTCGAAGATAGGACCAAGCAAATCATCCTGTCGGACCTTTGTATAAAAGGTATCGACTAATACTTTTATATCCTTTAGTTGTATGATGTCTTTTTGTTCCTGCATGCTCATTGCGGACAATAGTATCCGAATTAATTATAATTTTTTTTAACGGCTAAATACCGCTAGTCCTTTGTGCATGTCCTCGGCAAGTTCTTCAATAGTTGTCGTCATCAGCATATGCTTTAAATCATCGCGGATGGCCTTGAATTGAAAGTGCATGGCACATGGTTTTCTTTCGTTACAATGGGATAATCCCAAGCCACATCCATTGTATATTTTGTCCCCGTCAATAGCTTTAACTACTTGAGATAGCGTGATATGGCTATTTGGGTAATCTTGTATTTCATATCCCCCTGTGGCGCCTTTGGTGGATATAATAATATTCGTATGCGCTAAAGCTTGCAATATTTTGGCCGTAAATGCTACCGGTGAACCAATAGTCTTTGCTACTTGCCGAAGGCTCGCTCGTTCACCTTTTTGGGTCTGTTGCGATATGAAAATGGTCGCTTTAATACCGTATTCACAAGCTTTTGAAAACATTGATTATCAATTTAAATTCAGCAAATATAATCTAGTTTTGAATATATTGGATAGATTTATCCGATTTAATATTCAAGAAGCTATCCTAATGACTATTGCTGACCAAAAAATAACCCTAAGAAAGGAGATGTTGTTTAAGCGGGCAAAATTGAACAAACAACAAAAAGCAACCTATGACCAATGGATATGTAACTCCATTTGGCAGTTGATCCATCAGCATCATTTTCAAACGATCCATTGTTATTTGCCGATGGGGACGGAAATTGATCTGACCCCATTAATTGAAAATATGTTGAGTCAAAGCCTTACGGTTGTTTGTCCTAAGACTTTTCCAAAGCGGAAGTTGCAAAACCTCGTCTTAGCATCATTAGATAAACTTGAAAAAGGTGTTTTTGGGACAAGTCACCCAGCTAATGCAAATGAATATACAGGGTCGTATGATTTAATTATTGTGCCTGGTTTGGCCTTTGATGCGAATCGTTTTAGGTTGGGTTATGGTGGAGGCTATTATGATAATTTTTTGGTCCACCAACCTACAGCTCATAAGCTGGGCATTTTTTATCCTTTTCAGGAAGTAGAGCAAGTGCCAATAGAGCCCCATGATATTCAATTGGACGATATTCTGGTGGAACAAGAAACGTTTGATGTGAAATAAAAATGAACTATTTAGATACGTTGCATCCTTGCGCTTCTTATAGAAGGCTACTTTCTTTTTCGACAAACTCAGGGCAGTCTATTCGAATGTCTCGCGCTAATAGATCCTTTTGTAATAAATTGCAATAGTCGCTCTTTTTAGTTTTTTTATAAAAAGTACACCCAAAGCAGGTGCGTTGGACCGTCAGTATCCCATTTTGATTGAGCTTGTAGATCAATTCACTTAGTGTCGTAAACAGTTGATCTAAATCATCCGGTTTTAAATCCCCAACAAGTGATTCAAGCGGACTCGTGAAATCTTTGGTTTCGTAAACTATTTTTTTTCCTAATTCAGATAACATGATCGTATAACTACGATTGTCCGCAGAGGAATAATCCTTTACGATCATTTGCTTCTGAGCTAGAATTTTAATGGCATCACTGATGGTCGGTTTGGTCAGATTAAATTCCTTGGCCAGATGACTCACATGACACAACTCAGGTTTGTGGTAGGCAACGAAAATGAGTATTTGAATTTGAATAGGACTCAACCCGATCATTTTGGCTTTTTCCCAAATCAGAATTTTGAAGACTTCTGAAATACGTTCCAGGCCAGCAATGATTTTACTTGGCACGGAATGTTGTTGGTGGGTTGGATCGAAAACACTTTTGTCCATTATGAAACGCTTGCCGAATTTAGTCCGACAGGCAAAATAAGCATTCCTAACATAATTAGTGGCAGTTTTCCATTTCAAGAATAGCATATCCCTTTTCCGAAATGGCAGCTATGAGACTTTCGTCTGCTTTTTCTATATGGCAAAACCTGCAAGCCCTGGTCGTCAATTCTTCTGTTGTAAAGGGTTTATTTTTTAGATATTCCTGTCCATAACCAAGGATGATTTGTTGATCCTGCATGTCTTCCGGAACAAGAATATCGAAATGCATGAGGTTGTTGTTCTCTCTTTTTACATAGGTGTCCCAAACTGAAATATTCATTTATTGAGATTTTTGATATCTAAAACTTCTAAAATCGGTGTTCGTTAATCGGTGTTCGGTGTTCAATTAAATTTAAAAACAAGGAACATCTTCTGCTCCAGTAGGATGATCAGTGTTCATTTTTAGTTTTTATTGGTTCGTGGTGTATATCATCTTTTCTTGCTTGAAGATAGCATCGGCAATGGGTCATAGCTCAAGTTGACCTTCCTGTTGGAAAGTCATTAAAAAGTCAGGATTCCTTAGAATATAAGGAATCCTAACATAGTGATATAAAAATTATCCTTTCACATCCGCCATGGAAGCGCCAAAGTTTATGTGAAGGGTATTGCCATTTGGCGTCACTAATGCCGGAACTGATTGAACGCCTGCTTTCTCAGCCTCCGCTATTCGATCTCTGGTTTCTCCGATGTTGACTACTTCTACGTTGTCCGCTCCGACTAAATTGATGATGTCGTGTTCAGCACTAACGCATACCGGGCAACCTGCATGATAAAAAATTGATTTGCTCATTGTGACTGTGTTTTTATGTTTTTGCATTATCGCATGACAAATATAATAAGGAATCCTAACAAAAACAAATATAGGCGAGATTATTTAGTTAAAACATGGAAATGCCTGCCTCAAGCTATTCAATAGGATAGGATCAGAAAGCGATCTGTAATGATTCTTTACCTTGGAATAGTGTGCTCTAAGACATATGGAGTCAATAGGAATTGAAGGTTGGACGCTTTTATTTTTCCGTTTGATCATTCATAGTCCAAATCATAGCTTTTTCTTTAGCAGCCCGGAAGATCGTATGATGCTTTTCATTGGGTTCGTCAGCATACGTCCATGTTAGTTGCTGCGGTGCCACGCGCTCTAATGTTTTCGCAATAGCATTCGTGTGTTTGGAAATATCTTCTGCATCAGAGCCGGCAAACCAAAGTTTAATGGGTTGATCGGGTAGCGCAGTTATATAGTCAGCTGCATTTTTCTCTAAATAATGGTCATTCCACCAAAGGGAAGGATCAAAGGCAATGTAAAAATCAAAAGAACTCGGTGCCAGCATGAATGTTTCCATCACAAAAAGGCCAGCCAGCGATTCACCGATGATCCCTTTTATTTGAGTTGTTCTGTATCTTTTATTTATTTCGGGAAACAATTCCTCGGTGATAAAGCTTCGATAGTTTTTGGCACCATCGGTCAAAGGACAATAAACAGAATCCGCCGCCACTGCCGAAAATCCAGTCAAATCAATTCTTCTATCCGTGTTTTCAATGCCCACGAGAATAATTGGAGGAATACTTTTATTTTCAATGAGCTGAGCCAGTGTATTCGCAATGTGTGGAAAATCCTCCCCAACGATTCCACCATCGGGCATATACAAGACAGGTAGTGAATCCGATCCATCTTTATACACAGGCGGTGTCCAAACATTTATGACCCTTGTTTCATTTACTGCTTTTGATTCGATCGTAAATTGATCGTGGTCAGGGACCGGATCATGGTGTTGGGGTTTGCGAGAACAGCTTAAGACAATGACGGACAATAAAAGAAAAAGGTAAAGTTTGTTCATTGGAGTTATTCTAATTGTTTTTTTCGAAGTTATGGTGCAAATGTAGTATTTTCTTTATCTCGATACTCGACACCTCTATACTTTGAAAATAAGTTTCCCGCTCCCGCTCAGCGGGACAGCAGATTCTCGCAGATTGTTATTCTCAATTCATAATTTTCTCCTTCCCCCCGCACAATTTCTTTAGTCACTGTTTTGAGAAAAATAAATTCCCGCTTCCGATCGATCGGGACGCGCAGAGAAAAGGCAGATTGTCGCAGATTTTTATCCTCTAGGCAAGACACTCACGACTCACCATTTATCTCAGCGTGGCGTCTCACGTCTCATTCCTTAAGATTCAGCTATTGCAGTATCAAAAAGTATCTTTTCTACAAACGATCTTCCAAAGTTTTAAGGAAGGTTTATTCGTTGGATTTTCTGCCGGTTCATTGATTTCAATAGCTTCTATTAATCCATAATCGCCAAATTCATTTTTCACGGAGTCTGATGTATAATAGTATAGTTTGATGCCATGCTTTGTGTCAAATCGATCTTCACTCACTTTTGTGCCTGTTCCATAGGTAGCATCTTTTGTAGAGATCGCAACAAAAACCATGATACCATTTGGACTCAGCTGATCGTAACAATCTTTTATAAGTTTCGCTCGATCGACATCAATGAGCAAGTGGATCAGGGCATAACAAAATATGCCACCATAAATCGCTGTGTCATAGGGCATGTTACTTACTGATCCGTGGTATACTTTTATATTGTCTCCATAATGCTTTCTAGCTAAGGCAATGGCTGTTTCTGAAATTTCAATGCCGGTGACATCAAATTCAAGGTCAGTAAATGGTTTTGCATTTCTGCCGTATCCAAAACCTGGAATTAAGACTTTTTTTAAGCCGTGCTTTTGGAATAATTCTGCGGTTGAAATAGCAATATCAGCAGGTTCAAATCCCCACATTTCTTGTTTGTCTTGAAAACTAGATTCCCAAAATTCGGACATAATTATTTTAATAATTTGAAAAAATTGTTATCCATTTAATCGATAAGTAATTTTCAACTAAACGCTTTGGGTTTTTGTTGCTGACCAGCCGCTTCGGCTATTTCTATGATCCGCTTCTCTCTTGTTTCCGGTCGTTTGGCAAGGGCGACCCATGCCAGCATGTGCTTGCGCACTGAATTACTTAAGCGCATAAAATAGTCTTCAGCACCGCTATGGCTTTTGAGCATGATCGCTAAATCATCAGGAACCACCAGGTTTTCTACTTCGTCTAAAATAGTCCACGAACCATTTTGCTTGGCTATCTCAATACTTTTGTAACCGGCTTCTGCCATCAATCCTTGTTCTATCAAAACCATTACTTTATCCTTATTGATTTTCGACCAGGTTGTTGCTGTTTTTCTTTTGCTATAATACTGCATGTATCGCTCTGCATCAATGGACTTTTTTACGCTATCTATCCATCCAAAACACAGAGCTTCATCTACAGCATCACTCCAGGAAATAGTCGGTGTGGCAGCATTTTTTTTATGGATGATCAGCCAAATAGAATCTTTGACAATATGATTTTTTTGAAGCCACTTTCGCCATTCTTTTTTGTTTGCAGGACAGATACTGTTATCTATTTCTTTTGTCATTCGAGAGCAATGAATTTTGTAGTTTTCAATTAGGAATTGTGGGTTAAAGATATTCTCCAACTTTTACATCAGGATAGATGTCGCTATATTTTTGCACCAGATTCAGTTCCGTTCTTCTATTAATATGTTGCCTGCTTAAGCGGGCAGGACTTGAAACACCGGCAGCGCCAACGAGCTCAATAAAACTTTTAACGGTTTCTTGATGATAATTAGCCACTCTTTGGGATTTGTCCTTGACCACAAGACCTTTCATAAGGCTCTTATCTTGCGTGGCTACACCTGTTGGACAGGTATTGGTATTGCATTGTAATGATTGAATACAACCGGTGGCAAGCATCATGGCTCGGGCACTATTGACCATGTCCGCACCAATGGCCACTAACCGAGCGATGTCAAAACCACTAAATATCTTTCCTGAGGCAATCACTCGAATGTCTTTCTTCAGATCATAGCCTATCAACATATCTATAGCAAAGGCAAGCCCATCCCTTAACGGCATGCCCATTGAATTAGAAAACTCAATCGGTGCAGCACCGGTTCCACCTTCTCCACCATCAACAGCTATAAAATCCGGCTTGATACCAGTGGAAATCATTGCCTTGCATATATCTTCAAACTCATGTTTTTTACCCATACATAATTTGAATCCAATTGGCTTGCCATCGGACAATTCTCTCAACTGTTGTATAAAATGCATTAATCCTTCCGGGCTGTTAAATGCGGTATGTGCCGGAGGAGAAAGTACATCGGTATGGGGAATGACATGGCGAATCGCTGCAATTTCCACGGTATTTTTTGAAGCCGGAAGAATTCCACCATGCCCTGGTTTGGCACCTTGGGATAATTTCACTTCTATCATTTTCACATGCGGATGACGCGCATTTTCTTGAAAAGTAGTTGGGCTGAAATGCCCTTCTTCTGTGCGGCAACCAAAGTATCCTGTGCCTATCTGCCAGATTAAATCACCAGCCGGTTCTAAGTGATGAGGACTTAATCCGCCTTCACCGGTGTTTTG
>JBBKXT010000258.1:0-10386 GCA_037969625.1 Saprospiraceae bacterium | reverse complement strand
TTTTTATATTAGATATTATAATATATTTTAATATAATTACATAAATAGCAGATAATCAACAAAATAAAGATTAAATATTTTTTGCAGATGATTGTGTAAAAATGAATTTCTTTTTACCTTTACCCCGAAGGTCACACGCCTGATATTGCTTTTAAGGTTAAACTAAAACTTATGGAAACTACCTCTTCCCCCCGTTGGGTAGGCTGGATCGCCTATGCCATGTGTATTGGACTTTTATGCCTTTCCTCCAATAGCTATTCTCAAACACCCACGGTCACTGTAAGACTTGCCAATCCAAGCTATGATTGTAATACAGAAAACTACTGTCTGGACGTAGAGTTTAGAAGCGATATAGTGGGCGAGCAACTCTTCGGAATGAACGTCCGGTTGTTTTATGATGACTCTTATTTGGAGATCATAAGCCTTTCTGATTTTCAGGGAGGATATGGACCTCTCGGACCTAATCCCGGAATTGTCAGTACCAGTGCACCAGGATTTGGTACAACCTATTTTGGATTTCCGGCACCAGGTGTAACTGATTTCGTCAATATGGCCATTCAGTTGCTGGATGCCAACGCCCCTCCAATTCCGTTGGATGATGTAGTATGGTCTAAATTGTATCAGGTATGTTTTACCATCGAAGGACCACTGGCAGATAGCGCCAACTTCTGTCCTCCGATTGTATGGGACCTCGAGCAGAATCCTGCTAATGGAGGATATTTGGCAGGCGATGATGGCGTAGTGATGACCGTCGTTCGACCGGCACCCGCCATGTCAGGTCCATCCTTTGAAGCCGTAGCGCAATACAATTGGGCTTATGTAGGCCAAGGACTTACACCACCATTTGGTGAACCCAGACCTGTTTCCTGTTTGACCGTTGGATGTAGTGCTGATTTTGCTTTGACTAAATCACTGATAGGCGGGCCGAATGATTTTAATCCGGGAGACGATGTGGATTTCTTAATTGAAATCACAAACGAAGGGGATATTTCAGCAGGGGAGATACACCTCATTGATTATATCCCAACTGGATTTTCATTAAATGACCCTGATTGGACAGCTGGAAATATCGGGGTCTCCGGTCTAAGTGCATCAATTATTTTGTCCTCAGCCAACTTGGGTCTGCCACCTGCAGGATTATTGCCGGGAGAAAGTATCACTGTTGAAATTACTCTGACCATTGATGCGAATATACCTTCGGGAGAGTATCAAAATTTTGCCGAGATAGCCTTTGTGTATGATACTGACGACATTGATATATCTAACCAGGATGTAGATAGTGACCCTGATGAAATTGATACCAATGATCCACCCGCAGAGGATGATCATGATGGAGCGTTGGTATGTCTTATCGCACCTCCGGTCATCACCGGCGAATTGTTTGTGTGCCCGGGTGAGACGGCAAGATATGGTGTGGAAAATTACAATCCATTACATACGTACACCTTCACCCTCAGTGGCGGTGGAGGATTTATCATGAGCACAACCGATTCATCGGTTACGATCGTTTGGAATAATTTACCCGGCGGCCCTTACCAGGTAGGTCTTACAGAAACAGGCCCATTAGGTTGTTCGAACACATCTGAAATTGATGTAAGTATTGAAGCACCGGGTGCAATTGCTTGCATCACACAAACGAATATCTCCATTGATAACGGCTGTGGTACGGTCGTGATGAGTGGGATGATTTTAACCGGTGAGATGCAAGGCAATAATACATATCAGGTCTTCGTGATTGATATGAATGGAGACACCGTGCCCGATGCAACGCTTACCTGGGAACATGTAGGTCAAATGTTTACAGTTTCTGTCGTCAGCAGATGTAATGGTCAAAGCTGCTGGGGAAAAATCCTCGTAGAAGATAAACTCGGACCCATCATCGATTGTGTTTGTCCCCTGGATAATCAGGATGAGCGTTGCGCGATCAATTGTATGGAAATCCAACAGTTTTTAGAAGGAAATATTCCGGATCATTTTCGTCCAACAGTGATTGATAATTGTGGTAATACCACCTTGGTTTTGGCGGATGTACAATTAACCCAAGACCCCTGCGGTGATGGTTATATTATTGTTGATTGGCTGGCCACAGATGGTTCAGGAAATACATCAACATGCAGACAAGAGTTTGCGATCATTCCATTGACATTGGCGACACTCCAGTTTCCGGATGATTATTTGGGCGAATGTGGAGACAATACAGATCCATCGCATACAGGATGGCCTCAAATTCTGGGATTTGACCTCACTGAAAATTCAGGATACTGCAATATTTTAAGATCTTATAATGATCGTCTGGTTGAACTTTGTGGAGGAGGATCCAAGATTGTCAGAACATGGAAAGTAACCGATTGGTGTGTCTCAAGAAGCGAGACGCGTGTTCAAATGATTCATCTGGGAGATCATACTGGGCCTCAATTAACATGCCCTTCGGATATGACGATCAGCACAAATGTTTTGACTTGTTCAGCAAGTGTGATCGTTAACAAACCCGTGGCAACAGATGCATGCAGTGATATTATTAGTTATCAGCTTTCTTATAGTGGAGGCATTGTAGCGCCACTTGGAAATGTATATGTGTTGAGAGATTTGCCAATTGGCGTTCATACGATGACTTGGAAAGTTACGGATGAGTGCTACAACAGCACTATCTGTACATTTAATATTCGTGTAAAAGATGACGTTCCGCCAACCGTAAGTTGTCATCTACATACTGTCGTTTCGCTGACAAGTTATGGACAAAATGGCTTGACCCTTGTAGATGCAAGCGTTTTGAGTGATGGCAGTTATGACAATTGCAGTGGTGTTACGTTCAGAGCGCGCAGGATGGATAGTTGTCTTGAATTTGACTGGACGACAGAAGGCGCTTGCATGGATCAAATACCCGGCGGCAATCCACCAATCAATAGCCGCGATCATGGTACGGTGCTCAGGCCATGCGTGCCTTTCGCTTGTTGCGATGTCGGTAGAGAAGGCTTGATGGTTGAGTTGGAAGTCACCGATGCCGCCGGCAATAAAAATTATTGCATGGTCGAAGTGGAAGTGCAGGATAAGCTTGCGCCTCAATTAACTTGCCCGAATGAAATTACTTTAAGTTGTACATATCCATTAATTATAACAGAAGGACTATACAATGATGCCGACGGAAATCAAAACGGCATGCTCGATGAAGATCCATTGAGTGCGATTTTTGGCAATATGCTCGATGCCGCCAGATTTCACCCAAGTGACAGAGAGCCGGTCATCATCAATGATCCTGACAATCCAAATGTGGATCACCCACAACAATGGGGCATTGATGGTTGGGCATTAGATAATTGTCCATTGGAGCTCAGTGTAGAAGTGCGCGTGACGGAAGATTGTTCAGGACTTAATCTTCCGGGAACGCCGCCAAATGGTGCGGTGAAATTGGTTGAACGAATTTTTAGAGGGACAGATGGTACGACTGTTCGACAATGTACTCAACGTATATGGGTTGTCAATTATGATCTGTTTTTTATTCAGGACACCTCGTGTTTGAATGAAAATCCTTTGGATGGTGTCATCTGGCCTTGTGATGCGATGGTAGACGCATGTATTGAAGAAGAAGATACGGAAGATACAGGTGAGCCTGTTATTTTGAATGATGGATGTAGTCATGTCGGCGTAAGTCATAAGGATACGCGCTTTGAAAATGAACAAAATGAATGTATCAAAATCATCCGTAAATGGAAGGTCTTGGACTGGTGTCAGTATAACGAAGATACAGGTGCCGGTTTGTGGACGTATGATCAGGAGATCATTGTAGATGAGAATTTTCAAGGAGGAATTCTTGAAGGGGTGATCACGTCTGTGCAAACAGATGCAGTAAGTCTTGTAAGTGTAAACCTTTCCGGTCCGCAAGGAAGTTCTCAGGAAATAATCACAGCGCAAGATGGAAAATTCCATTTTTCACAAATCCCTTCCGGTGAAGATTATAGGATCACGCCTCAAAGAAATGATAATCATCGAAATGGTGTCAGTACACTTGACTTGGTGAAGATTCAGAAACATCTTTTAGGGCTGGAGGTTTTTTCAAGCCCATATCAATACATCGCTGCTGATGCCAATAATAGTCAATCGGTCAGTGCTATTGATTTAATAGAAATCAGAAAATTAATTCTTGGTGTGCAGGATGAATTTAGTCAGAATCAAAGCTGGCGTTTTGTGCAGAAGGAAAGTCAAATGGTGCAGGGCAATCCATGGCCTTTCAATGAATACATTTCCGTAGCGGATCTCAGCGAAGCGGGACTTACAGATATTGATTTTGTGGGTGTAAAAATTGGTGATGTAAACAATTCAGCGCAGGCCAATGCCAATCAGTTGATGCCGCGCAACGGAAATAAAACCATTCATGTAAAAGCATCAGGAAATGGACAAGTGACTGCAGAAGAGGAAATCGAATTAGAATTAGTTTTTCCAAAAATCGTTTCAGGATTCCAATGGACGATGGAGACGCCGGGATTGGAATTTATAAGTGTAGAGAGTCAAGATATCGCGATTAATAATCAAAATGCCGGACAACCGGAAGAAGGTATAACGACGATGAGTTGGAATGGTGAATTGTTATCATCCGGCGCGAACAAAACAGAAATGTCCATCACGGTCAAACTAAAAGCCATTGAATCCGGTCGACTGATAAATATGATAGGATTGTCTGATAAGATCACCAAAGCTGAAGCTTATTCAGTAGAAGGTGATTTGCTTGATGTTGATTTGGTATTTGGTAGTGTTGGTGTGTTTACGGATTATGCCTTGTATCAAAACAAACCAAATCCCTGGAATAGTCAGACACTCATAGGCTTTCATCTGCCGGCAGATGCGGATGCCCGACTTACGGTATATGATATGAATGGAAGAGTGATCAAAACGATCAGTGAAAAATTTAGGGCAGGTTATAATTCTGTTATTTTAACTGCAGAAGATATACCGGCTTCAGGAGTCTTATACTATCGTCTTGAGAGTGGTGAGTATGTGGCCAGTAAGAAAATGGTTTCGGTCAAATAGAAGCAATAAACATGAACAGAAAAGCCCCGGCAAGAATCTTGCCGGGGCTTTTTACTTTTAGATCAATGGACCTTCACAGGCCTTTTAAAACTGTATAATAGCCGTCATTTTTTTCATTTATTCATACAGAATGTATAAAATATTACGGCTCAGGTGAATATTTGTTAGGTTATTCATCTGATATTCAGTATTTTGTAATTTAGATGCTGGCATCCTGCGCAAGCACTTATCCAATGATAAGCTGATAGATGATTCAGAAGATTGAAAAAGCGTTATTTTCGTGGGATTACCCAGATTTTATCGGTGATAAATGATCAGTTCCCTCATTAAGTTTGACATTCATTTAATAGAACGGATGTCTTTTTTAGACCTATCGCCACTTTAAGTGATAGGACTTTTAGTGATTTAATCTTTAACAAACATCACCAATTTGTAAACTACCCTGATGAAGAATTTTATTACACAGCCTTTTTCTAAGTTGATTGCTATTTCTGCCATACTCTTACTGGGTATCTTTTGGAATAATTCGGAAGTACAGGCTCAAACCGATTTCGCCCCGGGAGAGATCATGTTTACCGGCTACAATTCTGATGCCCCGGATGGTTTTTCAATTGTTTTGCTGAAAGATGTTTTGAATGGAACGGTCATTTATTTTACGGATCGAGGGTGGAGCAATACTTCTGGCTTTAGAGTGGATAATGATACGGAGGGTACAATACAGTTAACGTTTAACGACGATTATCCTTGCGGGACAGAGATAGTTTTCACGGATTCTGAAGATGCAAATGATTGGGACAATCCTGTTAATTTGGATGGTGTTGTTGTTGGCACCGTTGTCATTGTTGCTGGTGGCGATCCTGATGGCATGGAGTTGTTTACATCTGGAGACCAAATTTTTGTTTATCAACTGCCGGAGCCAACTGCTGGGGACCAATCAGGATTTGTATCCGGAATCCATATGAATGGTGGATGGGATGCTAATAATGGCACGGATGATAATTCTCAAAAACCTTCAGGTCTTGCAGACAATGAAGTCGTTAGGTTTATTACTGAAGTCGATAATGCCAGATACGATTGCACGCCATTTGTTGGGTTGCCAGCAACACTCCAAGCTGCTATAACTAATGATAATGGTAGCGGTGGACTGATTCCCGACAATAGCAATAACTGGATTGAATCAAATAATAATAATTTAAACTTACTTCTAGGTTGTTCTTTTTGTTGCGGTACTACCGCTCCGGAAGATGCTCCTGTTCTTGTCGGACCAAGTTTTGTAGCACCGGATGAAATATTTCAAATTGATATCACCGGTACGCTTGGCTCTGGAGAATCCTGGGAGTTATATACCGCCGGTTGTGGAGTAGGTGCTCCTCTTCAAACAACGATGACATCAAGTTTTACGATCACAGCACCCTCTACGGAGCAGACCATCACTTATTATGTCCGTACTTCTGAAGTTGTAGATTGCGAAGCATTCTGTGCAGAGATCACCATTGATATATGTGATGTTTTAAACAACGATAATACTTGTACAGACTGTAGTGCAGATATGACCGAATGCGGTGACTGTTACCTCCCTCCACCGGCCGACAACCCAAATATGGACTCCGGTTGCTATGCGATCAGATTGATTTTTGTATTGGATGAATCTGGCTCTATTGGTTCCAATGATGATGATGTTGCAGATGGTGTTATTGCTTTTCTAAATGCCATCAATGGGCAGGATGCAGAAGCTGCCATCATTGAATTTTCAGGAACAGCTACATTGGTCAATGATTATACTGTAGTCAACCAGACCTACATTGATAATATAACTGGCTACTTTAATGGAACACCTTATAATGGACAAACATATAGCCCGGGTGGAGGTACAAATTGGCATGATGCCATGCTTGAGGTGGATGCATTGGCCGTACCAGATCTCGTATTATTTTTTACGGATGGTGTGCCAACCGTATGGAATACAAATGGGAATACATGCGGAAACGGTGCAACAACCCAACCTCCGGAAATTGTAAACCCTGTTAAACTTTCGAATAAAATAAAAGGAGAAGGAGCACACATGTTTATGCTGGGTGTCGGGAATGGTGTAGACGAGAGTAATCTTCAGGCCATGAGCGGTCTTGATGAATATATCGAAGGTAATAATACGCTTGGTACTTCGGATTATTCCATTGGAAACTTCGAAGATCTCGCTGAAGATCTTGAGGCCTTTATACTTGAATTATGCCGAACCGAAATAGTCATTGAAAAAGACGTCCTTGGCCCCATCTGTAATGGTCAGATAGAGTTTAGATTTAGAGTTATAAATATAGGAACAGAAAGTGCAGCTTCCATCACCTATGTCAATGATACCATTCCATCAGGGTATGCTAATCCAACGTATAATGGCACAGAAATTATTAAATATTGTTTTGGAGCGGGCTGCGTTCCTGCTCTTCCAGACAACCATATGATATGGATCCCCGGTGCCATTCCACCCGGAGATACTGCTGAGTTCATTATTACAGTAGATGTTCTGCCAACCGGTAATTATGTAAACACTGCTTGGGCATATGCAGATAACGCCGAATTGGTAAGCGACACTTTTTCTGATGATCTTGTAGAAGACATGCCACCTACTATATCCTGTCCGGCAAATATTACCGTAGAATGTGATGAAAGTACTCTTCCTGATGTAACCGGAAATCCAACAGGTACCAATCCGGATGGTCCGGATCCAACGTATACGTATACGGAATCCAGTGTAGGAGGTGATTGTCCACAGGAACAAACGATTACACGAATTTGGACAGCAACTGATAACTGTGCGAATATAGCCACCTGTACACAGATCATCGAAGTGGTTGATACAACACCACCTGTCATTACATGTCCTCCGGATGTTACCATCGATTGTAGTGCTGATCCTGCCCCTAGTTTTTGGGGTATGGCTACCGCTTCAGATGTTTGCGGCCCAGTTCCTTTTCTTACTTTTTCTGATGAAATAGTTCCGGGATCATGCATTCCGGAATCTACAGTCCTTCGCACATGGGTGGCCGAAGATGCTTGCGGTAATACTGCTTCTTGTGTTCAATCGCTTTACCTAAAAGATAGTACTCCGCCATTATTAATTTGTGCGCCAAACGTATCGATTAATTGTGAAGAGAGCACACTTCCCGCAAATACTGGGTTTACGACTATGAAGCCACAAAACTGTGGTGGTACAGCCATAATTACTTATGAAGATGAATATATTATTCAGCTAGATGCTCCCCCATGTAGTATTATGCGAACCTGGACAGCGACCGATGATTGTGGAAACAGCGCTACTTGTGTGCAGATCATTGAGGTGGTCGATAGTGTGACACCAACGCTGACCTGCCCGCCGAATATTACAATTTCTTGTGGCGATGGTACTTTGCCGGGCGACACAGGATTGGGGACTGCTGTAGATAATTGTGACGTTGCTCCAGTAGTTACTTACTCGGATGATTTTCCAACACCGACTTGCGAACATCAATACATTATAAATCGCACATGGGTTGCTTCCGATGAATGCGGCAACAATACCTCATGCGTTCAGATCATATCCATCAGCGACAATGTAGGTCCCGACATGACCTGCCCGGCTAATGTGACCATTGAATGTACAGATGACACACTTCCTGCTTCTACCGGAACAGCTACTGCTTCAGATAATTGTAGTGGACTTGTTGATATTATATACATGGATGAAACGACAGAATCTTCTGAATGTATCCAGGAATATACAATCGCCCGTACGTGGATATCCACGGATATTTGTGGTAATACCAGTTCATGTGTTCAAACTATTTTTATCGATGATAGTACATCTCCTGTCATCACATGTCCAGCCAATGTCACGATTGAATGTACAGCTGTCACCTTACCGGAAAATACCGGAGGACTGGCATCTGCAATAGACAATTGTGATCCTGCCCCAACGGTAACCTATAGCGACCTGACATCATCTCTGCCTTCCTGTGCGCAGGAATACACCATCACCCGAACCTGGTTGGCGACAGATGCATGCGGCAATACAAGTACGTGCGATCAAATAATTACCATAGACGATAGCACATCGCCTGTCATCACTTGTCCGGTTGATGTGACGATTGAATGCACGGATTCAACACTTCCGGCTGAAACAGGTGAAGCATCGGCGACTGACAATTGTGATGTGAATCCAGGGACCAGTTATACCGACGATATAGCCAATGGTGGATGTGCGCAGGAATATACTATTACAAGAACATGGACAGCGACAGATGCATGTGGCAATTTCACTACTTGCATTCAAGTTTTGATTGTGAAGGATAACACAGCACCGGAGATAACTTGCCCTGAAAATTTAACGATAGAATGCACTGAAAATACTTTGCCGGCCAATACCGGTGATGCAACGGCCATAGACAATTGTGATCCTTCGCCAATGATTGATTTTAATGATGTGACGATTGCGTCTATGACTTGTGTGCAGGAATATACGATTACGCGTACCTGGACAGCAACGGATGCTTGCGGAAATTCAAGTACATGCGTTCAAACAATTCTTGTAGACGACAGTACGTCTCCTGTGCTTGATTGCCCGCCTAATGTAACCATTGAATGCACTGAAGTGACACTTCCTGAGAATACAGGATTGGCTACCGCCTCAGATAATTGTGATGCAAGTCCTGTTATTACATTTTCTGATATAACGACAGAATCAATGGATTGTGCGCAGGAATATACGATCACACGAACTTGGTTAGCCACCGATGCCTGTGGCAATACCAGTACTTGTGTGCAGACCATTGAAATAGTAGATAGCACAGTACCGGTCATCACTTGTCCTGCGGATGTAACGATTGAATGTACAGAGGTCACCTTGCCTGCTAATACAGGAGAGGCTACCGCATCAGATAATTGTGATCCGTCACCATCCCTTGAATATGCTGATATCACCACATCTTCTCCGAATTGTCCACAAGAGTACACGATCACTCGTACCTGGACGGCCACGGATGCTTGTGGCAATACAAGCACTTGTGAGCAGACGATTGAAATAGAAGATACCACGGCGCCAATCATTACATGTCCAGTTGACGTAACTATTGAATGTCTTGTAAGTACACTCCCGGAGAATACCGGCAGCGCTACAGCGACTGACAATTGTGATTCGAATCCAACAGTGGAATACGCTGATACGACCTTTGATGATCCGGAGTCTAACGGATATTTTATTGAGCGTACATGGACTGTATCAGATGCATGTGGCAATTCATCTACTTGTTTGCAAAATATTACTGTGACAAATCCACTTGATCCCGGCATTTTAGGATTGGCGATGGATACGATTTGTTCCGGTGATATCGTGAT
>JBBKXT010000257.1:0-24648 GCA_037969625.1 Saprospiraceae bacterium | reverse complement strand
AGGCACCAATCTCCTGACTACACCTGCTGTGCCTGCTTTCTCTACCGAAGATATTCCGGGGTTGAAACAAGCAAAAGGGTTTAAAGCATTACCCACCGGTGCGACATCACCGGTCATGGCAACCTGGCCTAATACAACGATGCCTCTCGAAGGAACGATTAAACCAGCGTCAAATCCCAGGGCTTTCGCTCCAATGCTGGTGGAAGCAGTAAATAGCATTGCCAAATCGTATGAAGCCCTAACGCTCGCCGGAAATGTGTATACGCCCTATCGCAGTGATCCGAAAAAAGAAAGTGACGCCATTATCCAGCATGCGTTCTGGATGTATACGGCAGCCCTCACCGGACGTCATTATCAAAAAGAACATTTTTACGCCAATGCGGTCAAGCAGTTTGAAGACAACAGCGGCACAAGCACGAAAAGCCTGTCCCAGCAAGAGATGGAAAAGCTGACGACGGGTATAAATGATTTCTGGAACGCATTCGTCAATGTCAGCATCGACGCCAAAGTGCTCAGCGGAACGAATTCACCTGTCGGATCTGCCTATGCCAGCAGCACCATTATATCCCCATGGGATAAAATTGAATTGACTGATGTACGCATGAAAACAGGTAAAGGGCAAACCAATGCGAATGCCTTTCCATGGCTCCCTGTGATCGGCGGCACGGTAGCTGCCGGCACAATCACTTATCTGTTGATTGACAGCAAAGAAGAAACGGATACGGTCGACTGTACGTTTACGGCCTCTGCAACACCCTCAAGCAGTACCTGCGGACTGTCGAATGGTGGAATCACAACGAGTGTCATTCCACCCGGAGCCTATTCTTATCAATGGTCAAACGGAGCCACCACACCCTCCATCAGTAATATCCCTGCCGGTATGTATACCGCCACGATCACCCAGAACGGGACTGCATGCAGGCAAGTGATACAATCCTCCATTACCGACCAGACGATATCCATTGACGCGAGCATTTCAGCGCAGAACACTGATTGTGATCAGCCAACAGGTGCTGTGTCGGTGACCCCATCCTCTCCCGGTCCGCTTACCTATCTGTGGTCCAACGGAGCTACAACCCAAAATCAATCCAACCTGCCCGCAGGACAATATTCGGTGACGATCAGTGCTGGAGGTTCATGCACAAAAGTGCTTTCCACTCAAATTGCAACAAAACCATTTGAACCCTCCGTGTCTTTTTCAACCACGCCATCCACTTGCGGCGGATCCGACGGCGCTGCCACGATTATGGTCAATCCGCCGGATCAATATACTTACACCTGGTCGAACGGGCAAGCCGGATCAAGCATATCAGGATTAACCGCCGGATCATATAGTGTGACCGTATCAAAACCAGGCACCGCCTGTACATACGCCACAAGCGTTACCGTTGAAAATGAATCTTCTTCTTTTTCAGTTTCCATTTCCGCTACGATGTCCGATTGTGGATTGTCAAACGGAGTTGCTACAGCGACGGTGAATCCGTCTGGCTCATATACTTATCTCTGGTCAAATGGTCAAACGGGTCCTCAGGCGACAGGTTTGGCAGGAGGTACTTACACAGTGACTGTTTCGATCACAGGCACCACCTGCTCTGAAGAAGAAAGTGTAGTGATCACTGAAACCCCATCAAATTTTGTCGTCTCTCTAACGTCAACTACGGCAAGTTGCGGGATGTCAGATGGCACAGCGACCGCTACCGTTAATCCACCTGGTGCGTATACCTATCTATGGTCGAATGGACAAACCACCGCTCAGATGACAGGGCTTGCTTCCGGGGTCTATTCTGTTACGGTTGCATTGGCCGGCGACAATTGTACGCAACAGGGAAGCATCACCGTAGGAGAAGACCCTTTTCCATATACTATATCCTTTAATACAACACCTGCTTCATGCGGACAATCTGATGGCACCTCTACAATCGTGCTCAACCCACAGGGCGAGGTTAATTATCAATGGCCAAACGGACAAACCGACGGCCAGTTGTCCGGTGTTCCGGCTGGTACATATACCGTGACACTGACGGTCCCCGGCACCAACTGCTCGACAGAAGCGACGACAACCATTGATGAATTGCCAGCCGGATTTACCGTCACCACAAATACAACCCCTGCCGGATGTGGATTAACCAATGGTACAGCTACGGCCATCGTTGATCCTCCGGGAAGTTATACATACGCATGGTCCAATGGACAAACCGGAAGTCAATTGTCCGGGGTCATGGCCGGAAATTATACCGTTACCGTATCGATCACTGGGACATCCTGCTCAAAATCCGCAAGTGCCCTTGTGGAACAAATTCCACCATCCTTCACGCTTTCATTTAATTCCACGCCGGCGGGATGCGGCATGAATAATGGATCGGCGTCCGTGCAGGTGATGCCACCCGGTTCCTATACCTATCTATGGTCTAATGGCGCTACAGGAGCGCAGATCACCAATGTCGGTTCAGGAGACTACACGGTGACCGTGACGTTGACCGGAACTTCCTGTTCGAAAGCAGGTACTGTAAATGTGGGCCAGACGGGTGGTGGCGGATTCACGGCTACATTTGTCACTGTGAATGCAGATTGCGGATCGCCAAACGGATCTGCGACCATCACCGTGAGTCCTCCCGCAGAGTATACGTACCTCTGGTCCAATCAGCAGACAGGTATCAAGCTCGAAAATGTCGGGCCCGCCACCTACACCGTGACCGTTACAGATGTAGGGGGGTGTACGGGGAGCTTTTCTGTGACGATTGGCGAGAACATCGCTGAATACATTTCTATTATCAGCGTCACCCCCGGCACCTGTGCGGGCGGTGGAGATATTCGGTTCTCCCTGACAACCTCCGGAGCAGGTCCGCTGGTTGTGGAAGTGACCGGCCCGGCAGGAATGAATACGTTTACTTTAAGTACTGGCATTTACGATCTTTCTTCATTGATGATGGTCGTGCCGGGATTCTACACGATAGCCGTGACCGATCAGCAGATAGGTCCGTCGTGTACAGAGACAGTCACGGCGACCGTCAACGATATAACGCCTCCTCTTGACTTGCTAGGTGATTTTTATACCGCCCAGGGAACAACCCCCTTGAATGGTAATGTGCTGGTAAATGATGAAGGTCTCAACATACAGATGACCCAGGTAGACAATGAAATGGGAGGCACGGTAACCTTTATGCAAAATGGTAATTTCCAGTTTATCGCCGATTTCGGATTCAGTGGTGAAGCTTCTTTTCTGTATACCGTCACGGACGCATGCGGAAATACAGCGTTTGCTGAAGTAATTATTTTCGTTGAAGTATTACCATGTGATATAGACGTCACATTTGATGACACCCCCGCTACGTGCGGACTGGAGGATGGTGCCCTGACCGTCATCGTGAGCGGACCGGGTGACTATGAATATGAATGGAGTACCGGGGATGACGGACCCACGATTACAAACATTCCTCCCGGTGAATATACAGTCACGATCACTGACCTTGATTCAGGGTGTACGTATGAGGATACCTACCTGCTCGAAGGCTCACCGGGTAATTATGTTGAGGATATCATCGTAACCCAACCAACTTGCGAAAGTGATGGGGATATTCAGTTTACAGCGATCAGCCCGGAAGGGAACACCTTGAGTATGTTGGTGCAGTATCCATCCGGGGCGGGTGAATTTGACATCGAAGCGGGATTGATACAGTTATCCGATTATGTGGCTACGGTTCCCGGTGAATTTTTCGTTGAAGTATCAGATCCTGATGCAGGCCCCGGATGCAGTGAATCTTTTACCGTCACGATCAATCCTCCCCCTACGCCCGTCATTGAGGTGGTGGAAGTTTTCCCTCCCTCAGGACCGGGAGCCATGGATGGTTCTGCTTTTGTGCAAGTGATCACACCGGGGCAACTTCCCTATGCGGTGTACCTGGACGGATTTTTCTCATTTACAGTGAATCAAAACAATTTCTTTTTGCTTAATCTGGCCTCCGGAGTACACACGGTCCATATCGTTGATATCACAGGATGTCAATCCAATACGGAGATGTTTGTGGTACCCACAGTGCCGGAGAGTTTTTCCTTTGGGATCAGCATCACTGATGCCTCACCGGTTACCTCCAACGAACAACCCACCCAGTATCAGCCGGAGCGCATATGGCGAAGTGCGATATCTGGATCATACCGATATGATCTGGGAAAGATCAAGCAGATGATCAGGGTGCTTTACGCGCCGGGTGTCCGAACCTATATCGGGGAAAACGTAAATGGATTCATTGCCATGGAGTATTTGTCGGGTCCTGATGATTTATTATGGAAAGGTATTGGGCTTCGTGCCCAGGCAGGATTAGGTGCTTACTTTGATCTGGCAGATCCTGGTGCCGATCAGGCATCATCTCCGGGGTACTGGCTGCTACGCGTTTCCGTGGAGCACCGGCTATTCAAACGGATTATTCTCTCCGGAAATGTTTCTGCGAGGGGATTGGATTATGTTGCGCCTTTGCGCTGGGAATTAGGTATACGGGTGCCTTACTTTAGCATGAAGAAGAGTGGAGGCTAGTGATAACCGTATATGATTTAAACGCCCTGGTGGGTTACTGGCGGATAATGGTTTGCAGCTACAGGACGTTGGCGATTTCGAAGCACTAAACTGCTTGCCATCACAAAACTTGATACGCAGTAAAAAGTTTCATTTAACCACTGAACCGCCGATTTCTTGTTGGTGCTATTGCCCGCTGGCGTTGTATCTATTTTTACGCGTGTTGAAAGTTCGTAAACTTTATACCCATAGAAAAATGCTTCCTAATTGAATTTTTTAAATTTATTCAGTTTTGAATTCATAGGCTCATGTAGCCTTCCCCTTAAATGTAGCCTTCCCCATTTGAAGGAAATTCTCATGTGGACTTTTTGCTGTACGTCAAATAAATTAATACCTCTGTTTTCCATACAAAAAAATGCACGTGATTGATAAAAATTCGTCTATAAAAAAGGAGTTTTAATATCGGAAATTTTACTTCTATTTCAACTATTTATTCTTTCAGGATCATTAAGGAAATAATTTAAGCGATTTGATGTATCATTTTCATTATATGTTCTTATCGCCCTATCAAACTGTACAAAGGTGCTTGTGAAGACTTCTCTAAAAGTCACCCATTTGGGTGAACGAGGGCTGAAGTCAAGTCGTATTTTTGCAAATAATTTTCGCTAAAAATGAACATGAAAACATTTCTAATCGTTTTGCTAAACCTAATAGTTTCATCTTCCTTATTTACACAATCTAATGTGATGATAGGCAATTCTGAAACAGCATCAGATTTAGTTATTGAGAACGGAGTTATAGTAACCTCAACAACAACCAATCCATTAGCTGGTGCTATCAAGTTTGAGGGAAACTTATTTTGGGGATATGATGGATCAAACTGGATGCTATTATCCAATCTTAAAAAGGAAATACTGGGTCCATCCCTTTTAACAACCAATGGAAGCATTGAAATTGGTGGACTAACCGGTATTCAAGCTGCCGATTCTATTTGTCGAGCAGATTATCCAAATGATCCAACTGCGCATTTCTATAATTCAAACGAGATAGATAAAGCATTAGCCAATGGCTTGGTTAATGGAGTGCTAGATGCTACCCAATATTGGGTAATAATGCACCATTTTGATGGCAATAGTTCTTCGCTATCCGACCTTAATAATTGTTATTGCATGTTAGGCGATCAAGGTCCTTATAATGGGACATCCGTCCAATTCCACCTCAATGAAAATCCAGCACCGACAAATGGAGGTGTTACTGGAGATAGGGTAAGATACCAAAAAGGGAGGCCCTGTGGGTCGAGTTATAGAATTATCTGTGGAAAATAGAAATTTTTCGATTGCAATCGAATGCAGTTAGAACGTTTAAAAATGAAAAGTAATGCAGCATTCGGTGGTTTAATAGCTGCGCGTGTAAGCCGCCATTGGAAGGTCTTTCTATTTCCCTTAAAGTAAACTATGATGGTCATTTAGTTCGCTCGAACTCCACTCATAAGTTGCTTAAGTAAAATATTTTCTATCATTTGTACGGCATTCATTCCTAACTTTAAGGAATGGTTCAAGACACACACGTTCACGGATGTTCGTAGGCAGGTCGACTATCTTGAGGCTGTTACTAAGCACTTTTATCCAAATATACATCTACATTTTTCTTCGGTCGCCGAAGCTGTGTATGAGGATGAGTTTTGAGAAGCGAAGGAGGCTCAATGTGGCTATTCCTGCTTATCAGCATCCGATGATATATGAGGGATTTCTACTTCGCAGTCTGTCTCAACTTAATTTTAAATTGAAGCTCGCCATCTAGACCTTCTTCAACAATCTTTTGGAGTGTTGAGATGCGTACCTCTCGTACATCATTCTCAATTTTTGAAATATTGCCCTTATTGGTTCCGCAGCGATCTGCCAACTCTTCCTGTGTTAAGCCCTTTTTTAATCTGGCTTGCTGAAGGAGAACACCGATCTTAAACATCTCGTATCCTTTCTCCAATTGGTCGCGTTTAGGAGTTCCCTTCTTACCATAGCGTTCCTCGACAAATTGGTCAATACTTTTTAAATTACTTTTCTTGCTCATATTGTTTCTTTATTATTAAGGCTTTTTCTATTTCAGTTTTCGGAGTTCGTTGGGTCTTCTTCTGATATCCATTCATCAATACAACCAGTCGACCTTCATCAAAAAAACAAAAGATCCTGAAAATATCACCTCCTTGCTGAACGCGCATTTCATAAAGGCCATCAGTACCCTCCAGATGCTTAAAGTACAATTCCGGAACGTGGGTTAAATGCTCAATAATCCAGATTGTCCAAATGATCTTATCCCTCACTTTCAGTCGCTGTCTATCATAGAAGTCACTGAAGTAAGTCTTGTACATTAAGACCGTCCTTACCTTCAACTGGTGCATTGAAGTAAAGATAAGGGAAGTTGTCTTAATGTGCAACTATTATCTTTTGTACTGGAATGGGGATGAGAGAATCTTGTAGGTGGAATCTCTCATATAACACGTATTTCTACGCACTCAAATATAGCCGTTTCCATTTAAACATCAATTCTTTGGTATTACGCTTTTAAGAACGGACCTGAGACCAAAAGTGAAGGCGCAGTCATTCATCTGTAGACCTGAGACTAATATTGCTCGATCCATAACCTTCATAACCCATATAAACTCAAAATGGACCTGTGGTTTTTCGATGCTCGACTTTTCGATGTGCGAAAACGCGATTTCTTCTGTCACTCTATCACTCGGCACCGCCATAAACGCTTAAACAAAAACTAAACTCTCGTTTGCTTGCAGTAGTCATCCTAATACTATCAAGATCGGGATGGCGAAGGCAAGTCTCAACAACCAGCGCCATAGGCGCTGTTCCCGCTAAGCGGGAAAACTTTCTCAACACTTCCAACCAATCGAAAATCCCCCCTGCAGTGACATATCCCCCTATATTTCAGCAATTCAGATATAAATTTTTCGTCATATCTTACATTTTGACGAAATTTGAGCACTTAAACACTATCTGTGGCAAAAGAAAAGAAGAAATCTAAAGACAAGAAAGCCCCAAATTCCTTTTTTGGCATCCCCGTCAATAAGATGGGTCCTCTACTCGCACTGTTTGGCACACTGCTCTATCTACAGACAACATCCTTTGATTATACCCAGGATGATGCGATTGTGATTAATGACAATATGTTTACCACAGAAGGGATCAAAGGCATCCCCGGCCTCTTTAAATACGACACCTTTTATGGGTTTTTTAAAGATCATTCCAAAACACGACTGGTCAGCGGTGGTCGATACAGACCCCTCACCCCGGCGATGTTTGCCATAGAATACGAAATCGCCGGACCTAATCCATGGCTGAGTCATTTCATCAGCGCCGCATGCTATGGGCTGCTGTGCTGGTTGCTGTTTGGATTTTTACTCGCTTTCCTGACACCCCGACTTTCTTCAGAGACTGCATTCATTGTCGCCATAGCCTCCAGTCTCATTTTTGCAGTCCATCCACTACATACCGAAGCCGTCGCCAATATCAAAGGCCGCGACGAAATCATCGCCGCCATGTCTGCCATCGGCGGACTCTGGTTGATCTTAAAAAGCACGAATCACGCAAAGCCCAATTTTTTAAGATTATTGGCCGCACTGGTTTTCTTTCTGGGCCTGCTCGCCAAAGAAAATATTATCACGATGATCGCCGTAGTACCCTTAACACTCCTATGGTTTCAAAAGGATAAAAAAATCAATTGGTTAGGTGGCATGTGGCCTATCCTCGTGGCTTCCGTTTTGTTCCTATTCATTAGAGCATCCGTCACCGGGCTGAGCGCCGGCGAAACCCCCAAGGAACTAATGAACAATCCTTTTCTCAAAGTTGTCAATGATGTGTATACACCGTTTACGACGGGCGAGAAGACCGCGACGATTGTGTACACGATGGGAAAGTACGTACAACTTCTTCTCGTGCCCTACCCATTAACGCATGATTATTATCCGCGTCACATTGATATTCAAAACTGGGGCAAACCCATGGTCATTATCTCATTTCTATTCTGGCTGGGACTCCTTTACGCCGTGATTCGTGGTTGGAAAAAAAGAAGCTGGTGGGCCTATGGTATTTTGTTTTATGTCTGTACCATGTCGATCACTTCGAATATTATTTTTCCCATCGGCACCAATATGTCAGAACGATTTGCTTTCCTACCATCGGTAGGTTTTGCGCTGATGATGGGCTATGCTTTTTCACTTGCCTATAATTCCTCCTATCGCAAATATGCCTCCATCGCCGGCATAGCTATCTTGATTTGTTTCGGTACCTGGACATTGATTCGCAGCACCGTGTGGAGGGACAATCACACTTTATTCACGACGGATATCAAGACTTCTACACGCAGCGCCAAACTGTTAAACGCGGTGGGCGGAGATTTAGTCACCCGCTCAGAACGTGAAAAAGACGCAGCTGCGCGAGAGGTTATGCTGAAAGAAGCACAAACGTATCTCAATAGAGCCATTGAGATTCACCCCAATTATAAATTAAGTTATCTGCTCCTGGGCAACAGCTATTTCCACCTTGGAAATTATGAACAAGCCATTATCTATTTCCGGCATGTGCTCAAGCTGGACCCGAATTATAACGAAGGCAAAAAAAACCTTGGTGTGGCGTTGAGAAATCAAGGAAAAGTGATGGGGGAGAAAAACAACAATCTTACTGCGGCAATCACGTTATTACAAGAGGCTGTTCAATATCTACCTGACGACTATGAGACCTACCAGTTGCTGGGCGTTGCGCATGGCCAAAAGGGAGATTCACAAAAAGCCATTGAATATTTTCGAAAGGAAATTGAGTTAGCACCCAATAATGCTACCGCCCACTTCAACCTGGGCATCGCATTGCAACATGTTGGGGATGCAGCCGGTGCACAAGCAAGCTTTGAAAAGGCGAAGGCGCTGGATCCGAATCTACCTCAATTTCAAAATAAGTAAGCTCAAATACATGTCAGGACGCAACACGCATATAATATTAACCGGCATTTGCCTTTTCTTTTCGTTTCAAGGATTTAGCCAGAATACAAATTCAACGATGTGGGTTGACTCTGTTTTTGAAGCGATGACCTTCGAAGATAAGATCGGCCAGTTATTTATTATTCGTGCACATTCAGACTTAGGCGACGAACATGAAAAATCAGTTCTTAATCAAATTAAAAAATATAAAATAGGTGGTCTTTGCTTCTTTCAAGGCACACCTGAAAAACAAGCAGCCCTCACTGCAGCGTATCAATCTCAAAGTGATATCCCTTTATTGGTTACCACAGATGCGGAATGGGGCATTGGTATGCGTTTTAAAGAAGATGGTTTGTCATTTCCCCGACAACTTATGCTAGGTGCCATCCAGGATAACAAAGAAATAGAAATGATGGGTTATGCGATTGGCAACCAATTGAAAGCACTTGGTGTGCATGTCAATTTTGCTCCCGTCGCCGATATCAATACCAATCCACTCAATCCGGTCATCGGTTCCAGATCTTTTGGTGAGGACAAAGACAATGTCGCAGCAAAATCAATTTCCTATATGAAAGGCCTGCAAGCGGCAGGAGTAAGTACTTCCGGAAAACATTTTCCCGGCCATGGGGATACTGATATGGATTCGCACTATGATCTGCCGGTATTAAATTATTCCATGGATCGGCTGAGATCCATAGAGCTCTACCCTTTTCAAAAATTGATCGATGCAGGTCTTCAGGGCATGATGGTCGCGCACCTGCATGTGCCGGCGATTGATCCCACCCCAAATATATCTACTACGCTCAGCCCAAAAGCAATAAAGGATTTACTGAAAAATGAAATGGGGTTTCAAGGACTTATCTATACCGATGGTCTGGAAATGCATGGCGTCACCAAGCACTTTAAATCTGATGAAGTTGCTGTGATGGCGATACAAGCCGGAAATGATTTATTACTGCTTCCGGAAGATATTGATTTAGCTTTTTCAGGACTGAAAGCGGCTTTCAAACAAAAGAAGATTGATATTAGTTTACTGAATAGTACGGTTAGACGAATCCTAGAAGCTAAATATAAACTCAGGCTTGACACGCTTGAGTTGCCTGATCCTGCCTATGCAAAAAAAATGGCCTTTGATCCGTATGCTATAGGTATAAAGCACTTGCTCATTGAAAAAGCCATCACCGTTGCCCAAAATAAACGTGCCTTAATTCCAATGGTCAACTTAACTGAACCAAATATTGCCACCTTGGCGATAGGAAGTAAAGCGCAAACCCCGTTTCAGGAAAGACTTGACAATTATTTTCAAGCGGATCACTTCCATGCAGAACACAACCTCAATGGACTGGATGAAAAAACACTTCTCAAAGATTTAAAAAAATATAACCGGGTCATTATTTCTCTGCACAATTTAAACACAAGTGTTGCTAAAAATTTCGGCCTATCGAATGCGGAGTTAAGCCTGATACAATTAATCAACCGTCAAAACGAAGTAATACTTGTTGTCTTTGGAAGCCCCTATAGCTTGAAGTATTTTGAAAATATAGATCATGTCCTGATGGCCTATGAAGATCTTCCGGAGATAGAAGACATCACTGCGCAAGGATTGGTAGGTGTCTTTGGTTTCAGTGGAAAACTTCCGATCACAGCAAGCAATATTTATCCTCTTGGCCATGGCTATTCAACACCGTCGCTCCATCGGTTGGGCTATAGTGTTCCCGAACGTGTAGGGATGAGCTCGGATAGTCTCGATCAGATCGCTGGCATCGCAAATTATATGATGAGAATTAAGGCTGCACCGGGTTGCCAGGTGCTTATCGCACGAGATGGTCGGATCATCTATGAGAAAGCCTTTGGAAATCACACCTATGATGATGATGATGAACCTGTCCTTTTAAGCGATCTTTATGATGTGGCGTCCGTAACAAAAGTGGCTGCAACGACGCTCTCTGTCATGCGCCTAGACAAAGAAGATGTACTATCTATCGATTACACATTGGGACATTACCTCCCGTGGTTGAAAGGCAGTAATAAAGAAAATATGGTGCTTGAAAAAGTAATGGCGCATCATGCAGGGCTCCAATCCTGGATTTCTTTTTATGAGTCTACCATCAAGCTTCAAGACAAAATGTGGATAGAAACTAAGCCTGATTTATATTGCTATGAACCATCACCTGATTTTGGTCTGGCGGTGGCGCAAGACATGTATATGGATGAGCGCTACCTCGATACTATGCGAAAACAAATCATTGAAAGCGGACTCAATGCAGATGGCAGATATGTGTATAGTGATCTTGGATTTATTATGTTGGCTGAGATCATCAAGCGCGAAACCGGTGTTTCTTTAGATCAGTATGTGGACAGCGTTTTCTACAAACCACTGGGTTTGAAGCACATTGCTTTCAATCCACTGCGCTCCTTTTCTCCTGACGAAATTGTTCCTTCGGAAATAGACAACTATTTTCGATGCCAGGAAATTCACGGATATGTACATGATATGTCTTCTGCTATGTTTGGGGGCGTCAGTGGACATGCCGGACTATTTTCGAATGCAGAAGATCTGGCTGTGCTATTTCAGATGTTGATGAATAATGGAAGTTATGGTGGAAAGCAATTTATTGATTCGGAGATCCTTAAGCACTATACCACTCGATACGGCAAATCATCCCGGCGTGGCATTGGCTTTGACTTAAAAGAACTGGATAGTTCCGGCAGCATGCTCACTTCTAAATACGCTTCATCAAACACTTATGGTCATACGGGCTTTACCGGCATATGCGCTTGGAATGATCCGGATAACCGACTGACTTATATTTTTCTATCCAATAGAACTTATCCCACGATGCGAAATGCGAAACTGTTTACTCAACAGATAAGACAAAAAATGCATACGCGGGCTTACAAAGCCATTGAAGGATATAATCATTACGCTTCTGAACGCATACCCGGATGAGACTTTCCTACACCTTAATGATCGCCTGGCGATACATTCTTGGCAAGAAAAGTTTTCAAGCCATCAATATCATCACAGGAATATCCATGTTTGGCATTGCCATTGGGGCGGCTGCTTTACTGCTTATACTTTCTGTGTTTAATGGCTTTGAAGATCTGCTCAAAGGGCTCTACAATTCTATCTACACGGACATAAAAGTTTATCCGATGGAAGGGAAATACTTTAATCCCAGCGAGTCGGAACTGGCAACTATTAAAAGTTGGCCGGAAGTAGCGAATCTCAGTCTCACCTTGGAGGAAACGGCGTTGATTGAGTATAAAGGCAGCCAGGATATCTGCACACTAAAAGGTGTCGATAAAGAATTTAGAAATGTCACCAATATAGATAGTGTCTTGTTGGAGGGTGAATTTATATTACAAAACGGTGAGGCGGAACTTGCGATTCTTGGGGCGGGGCTGGCCTCTCGATTAAATGTCAATCATCGAAATCCTTACGAGGCGTTGTCAGTCTACTTGCCCAATCGCAATCAACGGGGTCCATTGGACAAGGCATTTAATGTTCAGTTTGCGTCCCCTGTCGGTCGATTTTCCATCAAGCAAGATTATGATTATCAGTATGTTTTTGTGTCGCTGGATTTCATTCGAAACTTATTAGATAATCCGGATGCAGTCTCCGGCATTGAGATCAGGTTGGCAGAGGGTGCAGATGCGAAAGGCGTAAAAAACAAACTGCAAAACTTTTTTGAAGTACCGATGTATGTAAAAAACAAGGACGAACAAAATGCAGCTTTTTTCAAATTGATGAATATTGAAAAATGGATATCCTTTGCTGTGGTCTCATTAACGCTCATCATTGTTTCTTTTAATCTGGTCAGTGCTTTATGGATGATTGTGTTGGATAAAAGAAAAGACATTTCCATATTACAATCTATGGGTTCATCGCCATCGGATGTACGCAAAATTTTCATGCGTTCCGGTTGGATGATCAGTTTTCTTGGTTTTATCATTGGCCTCCTTCTGGCCATTGGGTTTTACATTCTTCAAAAGCAATTTGGTATTGTTCCTATTCCGGAAGGCTTTGTGGTAGACTCCTATCCGATTGAATTGCGATGGATAGACATCCTGATCGTCGGCATCACTGTGTTTGTTATCGGGAGCCTCGCAGCTTTCCTACCGGCACGCAAGGCTTCAAGAATTGCGGCTTATATTCGCAAGGAGTAAATAACTCTCTCTACCCTTGTAACACGCCTAAAAAATCAATGCCAATCCATGGTCAGAACGCTTTTTCTTATACTTTCCTTTTCTTTAGCACAATCACTCTCGGCACAAACACTTGAGCGATACAAGCAAATCCACGACACAGTAGTTCACTCGACCTATCTGGGATATGAAAAGAATATCAGCATTACACTTCCATCAGAATATCAGGAAGACATCGCGGACCAACAATTGCCATTGATCATCATCTTTGATCGTCAGAATAATCGCAGTTACAATTATATGCTAAACACCATTGATTATCTGACCAGCAATGAGCAGATGCCTTCATCGATCATTATCGGTGTAGAGTCCAGTCAACTAGCGCGATATAAAGAAACTCAGCTTGAAGTCAATGATAGTATTGCATTTGGGCACTTGAACGAAGGGTTTGTATTTGAAGAATTAATTCCATTTGCTCAACAACATTACAAGGCCAGTGAATTTATTGTGCTTGTTGGACATTCTCGTTATGGATACTTTACAACCTACTTATTAAAAAAACGAGCAGATGAATTAAATGCAGTGATTTCATTAAGTCCTTTTTTTACGGAAAGAAATGTAAACCTGGTGGATTCTGTAACTCAGCTGTTTTCTCAAACACAAATCAATCACCATTTATACTATCGATACGGGATTGGCAATGACTACCCTGAAGACTTTCAGTTAATGGATAAAATGCTATCGCTGGACAAGCATCAAAACAATCTCCTGGATTTTAAAGGTGTGCTATTTGAAGAAGCGGACCACAATGCAACACCCGGACTGACGATTGGATCGGCGCTATATGATGTGTTCTCTTTTTGGGGTCATCAACAAAATATTTACATCAACAACGACACTAAACGTCTCGACACACTAAAGCACTTAACTGAAAATATCCTTTCGCATTATGGAAAGCCTTTGGCGTTTTCTTTAGGCACGCTCAATGGTAAAGGATGGTATTTTTTCAATGAAGGGGCCTATCAAAAGGCGATTGATGCATGGGAGATTTTACTTGAAGCATATCCGAATTTCTCTGAAGGATACTTATATATTCTCTATGCACAGCAGGAACTTGGGCTAACTATTACTTCAACGCTTGCCCAACTCAAAAAGAGCTTAGCTTCCACAACCTTCTACTCAGCAGCAGAACTACAGGAAATTTGGGATGAAATAAATGAAATAGAAAAATAGTCTCGGCCCTTCGAAGGCCATCCACTATCTAGGATTTTTACTATTTTAAGCATTTATAATTTTAAGCTTTTATTTCACTTCATCTAATTCCATTTTCCAAAAATATAATTACATGAACAATTCAAAACTCCTATTTCTACTGATCTCTGTTCTTCATACTTTGACCGTTCAGGCACAAGAGGCCAAGAACGCAGCAGGTCTTATATTTGGAGCCAATTACAGTGATGTGAACTATGGCACCGAATTTCTCGAACAATATCTGCCAAAATCTGATTACCTAATCTTTTCAGCATCGGGAGATGCTCACTATGGATATGACATTGGTGCAAATTTCACTCAAACGATTTCGAATAAGTTTTCTGCTTCACTGGGTGTTATCTATACGGCACTTGAATATAAAATTGATGGAAGTGTTTCTGACTTAAAACCTGAATTCACCAGACCACCAAGCTCAACTATCCCTGTGAGCGTAGATGGCGTGATGAAATATACCTTCCTCAATATTCAGCTAGGTTTAAACTATTCCTTTAATCAAACACCCAACCAAGGACTGTTTCTTACTGCTACATTCAATAGCATGTTTCACTTAAATACCAATTGGTATCTAAACGTCATCAATGAAGATTTAAGCGAGGATGTTGATAAAGCTATTACGGGCATAGATCAACCTGAATACAATACACTTTGGTTTGTTGGACTAGGCGTCGGATATCATTTTAGTCTTGGAGAAAATCTAAGCCTGACACCTTTCCTTGGCATGAAGTACGGTTTGAATCCTTTGGTCGATGGAACGCTGGAGCCTACTATTACCAATTTAGAGGTTTCGATTAACAAATGGTTCTAAAATAGAAAAGAGAGGTGAGTGTTTTTTTTCCTGCGCCTCCTCTTACAGCTTTTAAATTTCGATTCGAATTACTTTTATTGTCTGAATCACGGATTATTTGGATTTAATGGATTTCGCGGAAAGGCTTTCAACTTCGTAAAAGCCTAATTTATGACCTATTGAAAGACAAATAAACTGAGTCTCTGCCTCTGTGTGATCCCTACTTTGGCGAGAGGGGCACATGTGCAGGCTAGAAAATCATTTCCTAAATACTTTTGTTTAAAAACAAGTTGTTAAATCCTCTTGCAAAAGACTGGTTAAAGAGAAGTTAATCTAACTTTGCATCAATAGATTAATTTTTTATTCTCGTTATAAAATAACTTGCATTAGAAAAGCAGCTTTCTTTCTTATGAAAAAATATTTTTTCCTACTCCTTCTATTAACCATTACAAATTGGTCTTTCAGTCAAACAGAAAATGATTGGTTGTTGAAAATTTCGCCTTCCCTTTTAGAAAAATCCAACCGGGGAGAAGAGCTGTCCTTTCTCGTTGTAATGCATGCACAAGCCGATCTATCCGAGGCGAAATGGATCCGAACCAAAGAGGCGAAGGCTGCATATGTTTTCCAATCATTGCAGGAAACCGCTACGCAAACACAACGAAATTTGGTTTCCTTTCTTGATAGCAGGAATATTTCCTATCAACCATTATATATCATTAATGCCCTAAAAGTTAAAGGGTCTATCGATCTGGTTCAGTCGCTTGCCCAAAGAAAAGAAGTGGCCAACATCCTGAATGATGAAGCGATCAAAGCAGAGGAACCAATGGAAACTACAATAGATCAATCTATTTCAAGAAATGCTGTTGAATGGGGTATTGACATGATCAATGCAGATGAAGTATGGGCGATGGGTTATCGGGGACAAGGCGTCACGGTAGGAGGAGAAGACACCGGATACGATTGGACACATCCTGCACTCATCAAACAATACCGCGGCTATGATGCTGAGTTGGATACCGCCGATCATAATTACCACTGGCATGATGCCATTCATGATTATCACCCTGCGCATAGTGATTCCAATAATATATGCGGTATAAACATACTCGAACCATGTGATGATTTTGGGCATGGCACACACACCATGGGCACGATGATTGGTTTGGATAGTGCCAATCAGATTGGTGTAGCCCCTGAAGCAGATTGGTGTGGTTGCAGAAATATGGAAAGAGGATGGGGCACGTTGTTTTCATATATCGAATGTTTTGAATGGTTTCTGGCACCTACAGATCTAAACAATGAAAATCCGAATCCTGCACTTGCTCCGCATGTCATCAACAATTCATGGAATTGTCCAACGACAGAAGGTTGTGATAGTTCCAATTTTGAGATCATGCACATGGTGGTCAACAACTTGCGTGCTTCGGGAATAGTTGTTGTGGTTTCTGCCGGCAATGATGGTCCGGGTTGCAATACCATCTCCAAGCCGCCAACGTTTTTTGAAGGAAGTTTTAGTGTTGGCGCTACTGCCATCAATGATACGATAGCCGGATTTAGTAGTCGGGGTGATGTCACTGCTGATAGTAGTTTTCGGATCAAACCTAATGTTAGCGCACCAGGTGTGAATGTGCGATCGGCAAGACCAGGTGGAACTTATGGCAATTCATCCGGCACAAGTATGGCGGGACCTCATGTGGCAGGACTCGTGGCACTTATCATCTCTGCCAATCCTGATCTTGCCGGACAGGTGGATATTATTGAAGACATCATTGAACAAACATCAGTGCCAAAAACTACTGATCAGAAATGTGGCGGCTTGCCTGGATTTTTTATTCCAAACAACACCTATGGTTATGGCAGGATTAATGCACTAGCAGCAGTAGAAGCCGCACTAGCTTTAATTGAAACCGGCACCTATGAAAATCCTGTTTCTGATTTTGTAAAAGTATATCCAAATCCTTTTAGTAATGAGTTGATCTTTTCTTTCGATCAAGTTCGAGGAGATGTGCAGATAGAAATATTTGATGTGCAGGGGCGGGTTATTCTTAAGGATAAAATGAAAGCAGAAAATCATTCCTTGTACGATATTGATATGACAGGACAGGGACCTGGATTGTATTTGTACAGGGTGTATAGTGAAGGCAATATTCAGTCCGGAAAGGCCATAAAGCAAGAGTAAAAGATTCAGAGAATTAATTCCGAATTATTCCTTCTCGAAAAATATCTCCCGCAGATCACGCAGATTTACGCAGCGGGCTAGACTCAGTTCAAAGTATATTTTTTACGGAAAAGCATTAAACAATATTTAGCACAGAATGCATTCCCGAAAATCAATATAAATCTGAACACACAGAAATAATAGCTGAACGCGCAGAAGTTTTTTCCAATATGTAAAAGGAACTTTGACCCGCGTTAAACCTTAACCTTCTTTAACCTCATCACCCACTCACCATATAATCAGTATCTTCTGAAACAAAAAAAGCCCCAACCCCTACTTTAATTTGTAAAAAGCGGGAATTGGGGAAAACGTAAGTGGTAGATCGAAACTATTCTTTCTAATCCTTACAGGGGGATTTGTCATTATTATAGCAATCGCGAATAGCCAAATATTTGCCATCGCGCTTCTCAAATAAAGTCATGTACTTTCCGGTGCGTACAACATTTCCATCAGCATCTTTTGTTGTAGAGGTTCCTGTTTCGGTAGCGTAATCGCCGGCCGCCCAAACTCCGGTAACCTGAAAAGAAATTGTGTAATTCATCGTATCGTCTTTAAATCCATCCACGATGGCCGCTTTGATAGCCTCTTTACCCACTGCAGTGGGTGCATTGTAAGAAAGACTCTGGGCATCATCAGCATAATACGCCGCAACGGCGTCTGCATCTTTAGCATTTTCGGCTACTGCATAGGCTGCTTCCATCGCAGCGATTTCTGCCTTAACGGCCTCCATGTCAATTTGCTCTACTTGATGCTCCTCAGACTCTTCATTCGCTTCACAGGCGGGGAGAAATAACATAACTGGTGCCAGGAGCACCATCAAAAGTAATGTGCGTTTCATAATCATTAATTAGTTGGTTTAACTAACAATATACAACTATCTAAAGAGAAAAAACTTTTTATTCTCAATACCAAAGCAAAAAAACAACTGTCAATGGCCTATTGAGCCTTTCCCATCACCTGCCGGATCAATGAACGCTCGAAACGATAGATCAAAAACAAGAATAGCGCAACAAAGGCAGAGTTACAAAAGAGTATCAACACGAGGTGACCACCGAGCCAGCCACGCACTCCTTCCATCAGGAAGTAAAATAAAACAGCTCCGGCTATCCAAAGCACCATCCGCCGGATCTTATAAGGAATAGGATAATATCGCTGTCCGAGATAATAAGAAGCGACACACATAAATAAATAACAAGCCAATGCCGTCCACGCAGAACCAATCACCTCAAGGCTCTGGATCAACCAGATATTGCCAACAATCGTAATGATCGCACCCCCAATCGCTATCCAAGCACCCCACCGTGTTCTATCCGCAAGTTTATACCAAGCAGAAAGATTGTAGTAAATGCCCAACAGAAGATACGCCAGCAAGAGTATTGGTACCACGGACAATCCGGCTCTGAAGTTGCTCCCCAGAATCAATTGAAATACATCGATGTACGCAAGTATAAACAACATCATCGTCGCCCCTACCAATGTAAAAGCCATAGCAACATCCGCATACACCTGACGCGAATCTACTCGGTCCTTATGTGCAAAGAAAAATGGTTCGGCGGCATAGTTAAATGCAACCGTAAATAGATTGAGCAACAGCGCCAAAGAAGCCGCCGCAGCATAAACACCACCATCGGAAAGATTGGTCGTCACATCATTGGGCAACACATATTTTTGAAAGGTGATATAAGATGATTGATTGATCACGCCCGCAACACCTACAATCACTAATGGCCAGGAATAACTCAACATCTTTTTGAAAAAAGTAAAATCCCATTCCAACGATTGGCTTTTGATGAAAGGTAGCAAACCGAAAAATGTCGCCATACTCGCCAGCATGTTACTGAGAAACACATAGAACAACTCATCGTGTGGACGATATATTTGCTCCCAAAAACCGCCATACGCTGCAAGATTCGGAAGTATTTCAACAAAGAATAAAACAAAAACGATATTGAGAATGATCGAACCCAGTTTAAGCGCCAGAAATACCCATGGCCTGTTTTGTTGTCTTAAACTTGCAAACGGCACGGAACACAAAACATCAAAAAAGAGCACCGCCCCTAACAACACCAAATGTGTCGTCATGTCATCGTAATGCATCCACGAGGCGATGTCACCCCGAAAGATCCACAAGCCTACGACAAACAATCCGGCGAGCAACAACAAAAAGGACATGGACATCGTCGTCACTTTTGACCGATCTTCCTTAGCATATCGAAAATAAGTAGTCTCCATCCGAAAGGTGAGGACCACCAATACAATCGCTACATAGAAATAAAGATCCCGATAGATGCCATACTGACTTATATTATCATTAAAGACGCGCGTTAGGTACCAGGTAAACAGGATATAGTGTAATACCCTGCTGAGGATATAACTAAATCCATAAATGGCGGTTTCGCCGGCTAATTTTCGAAGCAGAGTCATAGTTGAGGTGTGAAATTAGCAATATATCAGATTACTGAGCGACATCATTTCTTCCATAAGGCCATATCGACTAGAATGACATCTGCTGTTTCAGAATTTTTAGTCCAATACCTTAGGACATTTCTATTAGATTTGTCCTACGATAAAACTATACGCACCGGATGATTTTTTACGCTCAAGAAACATGGATAGGGTTAAGTATCGCCTCTGTTCCGGCTATTATAAGTGCCTATTTGTTTTTTTATACCGATAAAAAAAATCTGGCGCTTGGTCTGTTGATGCTCAGTGCTTTGCTTTTGCGCCTGCTGATCATTTCGCTGGATCCGTTTCTTCATGAATGGGACGAACGGTATCATGCCTTAGTGGCCAAAAACATGGTCACCAATCCCTTTAAACCCATGTTGGTGGTGCATCCCATCATGGCGTATGACATGCTAGACTGGAGCAACAGTCATATATGGGTACACAAGCAACCACTTTTTCTCTGGCAGATGGCCGCTTCGATGAAGTTGTTTGGCATCAATGAGTTTGCTCTCAGGCTACCCTCTGCCATCATGAGTACGATGCTTGTTTGGCTGACTTATGACCTCTGTAAAAATTGGATTCCTAAGCATAAGGACATCGCTTTTATCGCTGCTTTTCTAACAACATTTTCTGCTTATACGTTGGAATTAGTTTCCGGCAGATTGAGTCTTGATCACAATGATCTTGCGTTTGTCTTCTATGTCACTTGCTCTTTCTGGGCATGGACGCGTTACGTCAATGAAGGTTCAAGAATAAAATGGGCAGTATTGGTAGGTGTGTTTGTAGGGCTTGCGGTCCTCAACAAATGGCTGACCGGCTATCTTGTTTTCGGAGGTTGGGGACTTTATTTACTGCTAAAATTTGGTAAGCAAATCAGACTGCAACACATTGGACATATTCTGTTGGCATTTGTTATTTCCGTAGCGGTTTTTCTTCCCTGGCAACTTTATATTTTTGAAGCCTTCCCAACAGAAAGCGCTATCTCCTTTAAATACAATGTGGATCACATAAATGATGATCTTGGTCATCCGGGGAATGTTTGGTCACACTTGGTTTTTATGCAGCATGCCTATCAACAAGTATTATTGGTATTTGCTTTGATTGGTTTGATGGCGATAGTTCGCTTCCGGGATTTAAACAAACAAATGGCGATTTCCTTTCTGGCTATGATCGCTGTGATATTTGGTTTCTTTTCGATCATCGTCAAAACCAAAATGCCGGCATTTGTATTCCCCGTGTCTGCTTTTATTTTTTCGATTATTGCACTTGGCATTTATGCGACCATCGACTGGATCACCAATCGATGGAATGTTCCGACGAAGGACAGGAATACAATCTTTACAGTTCTTGTCATTGTGCTTGGCTTGGTTTCTTTTAAGCCATGGGAGATTGCTGACTATCGTTCGAAAACAAATGAGTACAGAAATACCAAGATCAGTAATACCCTGATCTACGAAAACTTGCCCGAAGATGTTACAAAAGATTACGTCCTCATCAATTGCAAAAGTTTTGAAAACGTGGAAGTCATGTTCCATCAGGATACAAGAGCCTACCATTGGTATCCATCAGAAACTGTGATCGATTCTCTTCAAAACTTAGGTTACAAATTTGCTGCCTTTAGAAACACGCCTAATCAGGGACTGCCGGGGTATATCTCGGAGGATCCGGATATATTGATTTTGGAGGATGGGATTAGATAGTTGGTGATTGGGTGAGGGAGTGATTTTGTCATTGGGAAGAAATGCGGGGTGACACACTTATCTATGTATTCCCGACACGGACACCGATCTAAACCCTCTAATCTCATGAACACTGAATGGTCTGTTGTCATTGTGTTTAGAAAGTTTAGTTACGATCCCTTGCGGTATCGAAGTTGAGTACTATCATCTGAAGATGCTAGGGTTTAGTTTTTTAATTATCAAGTGAAGCCCATCCCGCTAAGCGGGAAAACCCTCTAAACCAAAGTGTCGAAGACACTGATCTAAACTCCTTCGCTCGCCATAGCCCTAGGCAAAGGCGAGTCTAAACTCATTATCTATCTCCCCATGTGTACAAGAAGCACAGAAATATCCGAAGGAGAAACCCCACTAATCCGACTCGCCTGACCAATCGTACGCGGCTTGATCTGCATGAGTTTCTCTCTGGACTCATGACTCAACGAACTGATTTTAGAATAATCAATAGAATCATGAAGTGACAATTCTTCGAGGCGATTCATCTTGTCGACCATATCTTTCTCGCGCTCGATATATCCTTTGTATTTGATATTTACTTCTGCGAGGCTGATCGTTTCGGCATCGAAAGGAGATAAGCCGTCTACTAATTGAGGTAGGTAAGGAGAAATATCTTCTAACGCAATATGAGGTCTGCTGAGCAGCAGATTCATTTTTATTTTTTGATTGATTGGCGCACTGCCCATTGCTTCTAGAAATGGATTTATTTGTTCCGGATCAACGCTCATAACAGAAAGCATTTTTTCAATTTGCTCAATGCCTTCTTTCTTCACATTCACTCGTGCTACTCGATCCTCTATTCCTCGCATACCGATTTGTTGCGCTAATGGAGTCAGTCTTAAGTCTGCATTATCCTGTCTTAGTAAAATGCGATGCTCCGCTCTTGAAGTAAACATACGATAAGGCTCAAGAGTACCTTTATTGATAAGGTCATCAATCAACACACCAATGTAGGCTTCAGATCTCTTCAATATAAAAGGTGCTTCTTCTTTGATCGCCAAGTGTGCATTGATGCCGGCCATCATGCCTTGTGAGGCAGCTTCTTCATATCCGGTAGTCCCATTGATCTGGCCTGCAAAAAATAAATTTTTAACGAGTCTTGTTTCCAGTGTCGGAGACAATTGTGTCGGCGGAAAATAATCGTATTCAATCGCATATCCGGGACGGAACATCTTACAATTTTCAAAACCTACTACTTTTCGCAAAGCTTCAAATTGCACTTCCTCCGGCAGTGAAGAAGAAAATCCATTGACATAAACTTCTACGGTATCCCATCCTTCCGGTTCGACGAAAAGCTGATGTCGATCCTTATCCGCAAAGCGATCAATTTTATCTTCTATAGATGGACAGTACCGTGGACCGACGCCCTGGATTCTTCCATTGAACATCGGTGATCGATCAAAACCTGTGCGCAATACTTCATGCACTTCACCTGAAGTATAGGTAATATGACAAGGTCTTTGTTTGACTAATGGTGGTGTATCCGTGTATGAAAATCTTCCGGCTGGTTCGTCACCTGGCTGCACTTCCATGCGATCGTAATCAAGCGAACGACCATCTACTCTTGGAGGTGTTCCTGTTTTCATTCGTCCGGCTTCGAAACCCAGCGTTTGTAATTGTTCGGTGATACCGGTGGCTGCTTTTTCTCCTGCTCGACCTCCGCCAAACTTCTTTTCTCCGATATGGATGACGCCGTTTAGAAACGTGCCATTCGTCAGTACCACCGATTTTCCCGGGATCTCTATGCCCAATCCTGTTTGCACACCCGTGACTCTTCCGCCTTTGACCACCAGACCGGTGACCATCTCCTGCCAGAAATCCACCAGGGGATTATCTTCCAGCATCAAGCGCCACTTCTCTGCGAATCGCATTCTGTCACTCTGAGCTCTTGGGCTCCACATCGCCGGGCCTTTGGACTTATTGAGCATGCGAAACTGGATCATGGTATGATCCGTCACAATGCCACTATAGCCTCCCAGTGCATCTATTTCTCTGACAATCTGGCCCTTAGCCACTCCACCCATAGCTGGGTTACAACTCATTTGGGCTATGGTATTCATGTTCATCGTCACCAGCATCACACGACTACCCATGTTGGCCGCAGCGACTGCAGCTTCACATCCGGCATGTCCGGCACCGACGACTATGACATCATATTCTGGAAACATGGGGCGAAGATAAGGGAAAAGGGATTGGTGGACCTGAGACTTTTGGACCTGAGACTTTTAGACCTGATCCCGATTATCGGGACTGAGAAGGTTAAAGGGTTAGAAGGTCAACCCTGAAGGTTCTTCTTTCCCCTAGCTAAAGCAAGGGGTTATTGAGTAATTAATCAGAGTCGAAAGTCTTTTTGCTTGCTGAGGGCTGAAGCCCTGGGTTCTTCAATAGCGAAGGGGCAGCACTAGGTTTTTTCTTCACCGGACTATTATTTGCCTCGGGCTGTAGCTAGGGGAAAAGGGTTGTTGAGTAATTATTCAGAGTCGAAAGGTGTTTTTTCTTGCTGAGGGCTGAAGCCCTGGGTTCTTCCTTCTTACCCCGAGCTAAAGCTCGGGGTAATTG
>JBBKXT010000256.1:0-4593 GCA_037969625.1 Saprospiraceae bacterium | reverse complement strand
GAATTACGAATGTAGGAATTACGAATGCGTGAATTGCGCATGTGGAAATTGCGAATTACCAAAATACCTAGTCTCCTCTTTCCGCGAGCGCAGTAGCTACTCAGCGGAGGCGCTAGGGGTCGGGGGTGTAAAGAATTACGAAAAAAGACTTGAAATTTTTCAACCTGAAATTTTTCAACCTGCGACGCGCGATTGCAGACACGAGACCTTAACACAAGACTCACAGCGCAGCGAATACCCTGTATGCCGACGTAGGAGATCGTACAGGGGCGGTATGCCAGACGGGAGACGTGACTCGCGATATGCGATCCTGATCATCGGGAACAACTCCCGAAATACTTGGACACAAAGCGCTGAAGGAGCGACATACCTTAGCGAGGGTTGAAGCCCCTCGAAAAATAGCCTCTCGAATAGTCAAGCGCTGAAGGAGCGATATACTTCGTGTTCTATTGAACAATCTGTAGAAATAAAATTGATCTGAGACGCCAAATACCAGATGCGAGGCACCAGACGCCAGATGCGAGAATCTCACCTCGCACAATAGTCTTGGAGGTTCTGGTGTGAGTGAGCAGGGGAAACGCTGCCCTCCGCATCTCGCGTCTGGCTTCTGGCGTCTCATATCCTCTATTCCGAAATTTCCCGATCATCGGAAGCTCTTTTGCCCGTTCACCCCATTTTTCCTAAACCAAATCCATCCAATAGTTGTTCCTATCACCATTATCCACTAACCCATATTCAAACATGCCAAAGTTTATCCTACCCATTCTCCTTATTTCCTGCTTTTCTACCCTTGTCTTAGCAGATATAGCACCACCATCCAACCACAAGGTCATTACGACTTCCTCTAAGGTGGAATGGACCGCAAGAAAGGTAACCGGCAAACACACTGGCACCGTCAACATCAAAGAAGGCAAAATCGAAATGAATGATGGCATACTGACCAAAGCATCTGTGACCATAGACATGACCACGATCCTTGATACAGATCTATCTGGCAGTTCCAAAACAAAACTAGAAGACGATCTGAAATCTGATAACTTCTTCGGAGTAGCAAAATTTCCAACCGCCACCCTGGTCACTACTTCCATCATCGCCCTCGATGAAGGAGATTATAAAGTGACTGCTAACTTAACCATAAGAGGTATCACTCACCCGATCACCTTCGATGCGCTGGTGATTCCCGATGGCAAACAATACAGAGCCAAAGCAACCCTGGTCGTAGACAGAACACTATACGATATCAAGTACCGTTCAGGAAAATTCTTTGACGATCTGGGCGATAGCACAATCTATGATGACTTTGATCTGGCTATTTCTTTATTGATAGAATAAAAATAAATTCTACAATAAAGTGCTAATCGCGCTTCTATAAAAAATATAAAAAGGCCATCCGCTTCAGTTGGATGGCCTTTTTTTATTTATAGGTTGATGATATCTTTCATCGTATATTCTCCGGGCGATTTATCCTTTAACCACAAGGCCGCCATGACAGCACCTTCCGCAAATATCTTTCGATCATAGGCTTCATGTGTGATGGTGATTCCCTCCATGTTAGAGTGCCAGTTGATCTGATGCACACCTTTTACTTCGCCTTCCCGAATCGATGTCACAGGGATCACTTGGTATGAAGGCTTACCATCTGTTGGATTGAGTTCGAAGTCAGCATAGCCCGGATGGGAATGAATGATATCCTCCAATAAAGTATACGCAGTACCACTGGGCGAATCTTTTTTCTGAATGTGATGAATCTCTTTGATCGATGGTTTAAATTCAGAAAAACCAGCCATGACCGTTGCCAATCTTTTATTCAATGCAAAAACAATGTTCATTCCAATACTAAAATTAGTAGCGAAAAGAAAAGTGCCGTTAAATTGTTTGTTATGCTCACGTATAATTTCTAAATGTGATTCATGCCATCCGGTCGTACCGGACACCACAGGAATTCCTAATTCGATGCATTGGCGTATCACACCGGGAGCCGCTTGAGGCGTCGTAAATTCGATGGCGACATCACAGGCTAGAAGCTGAGATTGGTTGCTGGGCGTGACCCGTTGGAATTGGTGACCTTTATGTGCGGTAGTATTTTCAAGGGCTGCAGCGATGGCATTCCCCATTTTCCCCATTCCAATAATCGCGATATTAGCCATATGAAAGGATTTATGGACTGATATTCAGTCTGTTATGCTCTGAGTATTGACTTATAAAAAAACCCGCCTCCCAAGGGAAAGCGGGTAAGAACACACTATGAGAACACCCTAAAAACGTATCAAGAATTCAAGTTTGTAGTGGTAGTCGTGTTTAATTGCTTTTAAAAGGACTACCTCAACAAATATAGTATCCTTACATTGGATCAGCAAGAGATTATTCTCATATTTCAAATAAATCGTACAAACATTTAGTTTTGTCCCCTGATGATAGCCCGAAAAAGTATCGAAGAGGTCATGGAAATAGCCCGAATTGATGAGGTCGTAGCCGATTTTGTCAATCTCAAACGCCGTGGAAGTAATATGATCGGCCTATGCCCTTTTCACAATGAAAAGACCCCTTCGTTCTCCGTTTCCGCCTCCAAAAACATATTTAAGTGCTTCGGATGCGGTCGAGGAGGTGATTCCATCCGCTTTGTCATGGAGCACGAAGGCTATGAATATCCGGAAGCAATACGCTATCTGGCAGAGAAATATGGCATAAAACTCGAGGAAACAAAGGCCGATGCAGACACTTTGCTCGCCGAACGAGAGCGGGAAACAATCTATAAGGTGTTAGAATTTGCACTGAGTTTCTTTAAAAAACAACTCCACGACACCGAAGAAGGCCAACTGGCAGGCATTAACTACCTGAAAGAGAGAGGATTCAGGACTAAAACGATCGAGGATTTCGGCTTGGGCTATGCACCCGACAGTACCGATATGCTTGTCAAAGAGGCCGTAAAGGCAGGTTTTACCACTGAAATTCTCCAACGTGCCGCCTTGGTCAACCAATACGGAGGTGACTTTTTTCGGAATCGAGTCATTTTCCCCATTTTCAATATATCTGGAAAAGCCATTGCTTTTGCCGGTCGTCAATTGGTCAGCTCGACGAAGGGTCCGAAATACATGAATTCCCCGGAAACAGAAATCTATCTGAAACGGAAAGTGCTATATGGTATTTACAATGCAAAAAAAGCCATCCGACAGGAGGATAATTGTTTTCTGGTAGAAGGTTATACAGATGTCATTAGCCTCTTTCAATCCGGCGTAGAAAATGTAGTGGCTTCTTCAGGCACGGCACTCACCCCGGATCAAATAAGACTTATCAAACGCTATACAGGTCATATCACCTTATTATATGACAGTGATCCGGCAGGCGTCAAAGCCGCGATGCGGGGACTGGACCTGATCCTCGAGGAAAATATGGATGTACGCCTTGCACTCCTTCCCGAAGGCGACGATCCCGATTCGTTTATTAAAAGAGAAGGCCTCAAAGGCTTTCAGGATTACATTAAGGAGCATAGCAAGGACTTCATACTGTTCAAGACACAATTGCTCCTGAAAGAAGCGGCAGGGGATCCTATGCGCAAGTCTGCATTGGTAAAAGATCTGGTAGAGACACTAGCGAGAATACCAGAAGCAATCAAACGATCAGCATTTATCACCGAGTGTGCTCACCTGATGAAAATAGAAGAGCATATTCTCGTTCGAGAAACCAACAAAGCGCTCAGTGAATTTCATCGGCAGAAACAAAGAGGCGTACCAAGAGAAGTTGGATTGGAAGAAAAAGAGATTCAGGGAAAAATATTCCAACAAGAATCAAAGGACGCCAATGCCTCTGTCGTAGATCTTTTGGATCTGACAGATGAATACCAGGAACGCGATATTATTCGCATTCTCCTGAATTATGGAGATCAGGAATTTCCGGATCCGAATTTTACCTCCGTGGGACAATATGTCATCAACAGTCTACTGGATATCCTCGATGATTTTCAACATGACGTTTATAAGAAAATAATAATCGAATATCAAGACCTGATTAAAAACAATCAAACTATAGCCCAAAGCCATTTTACAAATCACCCGGATCCCGTCATTCAAAATCTAACCATTGAACTGCTGACCACACCTTATGAGTATGCCAGTTGGGAAGAACACGATATCCCTCTTCAGATCCAATTACACCCCGATAAAAATTATAAACTCGACGCCCATAATGCGATCCTCCGTTTGAAATTGAAAATCGTCATGGCGCATATAAAATCTAATACCCACCAAATCACACAATATCAGGAAGAAGGCAACGAGGAAGAAATGATCATTCACATGCGGATGCACAACGACCTGCTTCAAATCCGCGAACAAATCACATCGCAGTTTAAGAGTGTGGTTTTGAAAGTATAGGCGCAGTTATAAAGGACCTGAGACCCACAGTGAAGGCGCAGTCCTTCATGTGGACCATAGACCCGAATTTTCGACACGCGACAGACGACCTTAGACAAATCTTTGCTCACGCCTCACTCACGCCTAGCGGATGGGATCTACCCGTGCAACCTTTTATAAGCACCTTTAGGTACGAAACCTTTCTAATCCCGAAAACACTACTCCTTCTCAAGCGACGTAGGTG
>JBBKXT010000255.1:0-8286 GCA_037969625.1 Saprospiraceae bacterium | reverse complement strand
ATAAGAGATCAAATATCCAATCAAGGAAAGAAGCAAATTAGTAATGTGTCACCACAGGATATTCCTTCCCGACTCTGGAAGTATTTATGTCAAAGAAGTGGACTAGCCGAGGAACAAACATTTGGACAATTGAATAAAAAACAAATTGATTCGTTTGGAGATGCGCTGTTTAAAGACACTTACCGAGTCACGGGTAAAAGTACTTTCAAAGAGGAGTTTGTAACAGCCGGTGGTGTCGATTTGAAAGATATTGACATGCGTCGATTTGAAAGTAAGATGGCACCCGGATTGTTTATTGTAGGGGAAGTACTAAATATTGATGCATTGACCGGTGGATTTAATTTTCAAGCGGCCTGGACTGCTGGAGAGATAGCTGCGCAAGCTATTTCCGCTAAATTGGATATTCCGGTTGCATAGCAGCAGTATCAATTAAATTTAAGATTGGTTTATTCGTAGCATCAGGAGGTTTAATCCAATGTGTTTTGATAACTTCATGATTCAAACGTAAACCAGATGAAGAAATCTAATTCTCGAAGAAATTTTATTCAGAATTCTACACTTGCTGCGGACGGCTTTATGATAGTTCCTCTCCATGTCCTTGGTCGGGGGTATAAATCGCCTAGTGACAAACTCAATATTGCTTTTGTTGGTGCCGGTGGGCGAGGTGCGAATCATGTTGATGATTTAAGTGGTGAGAACATTGTAGCGTTTTGTGATGTAGATGAAGTGAGAGCGGCATCAACTTTTGAAAAGTATCCTAATGTACCAAGGTTTAAGGATTATCGAAAGATGTTGGATGCGATGGCCGATCAAATCGATGCGGTGGTGATTGCTACGCCGGATCACACGCATACTTTGCCGGCACTTGCTGCCATGCAATTGGGCAAGCATGTATATGTCGAAAAACCATTGACACATAATATAGGGGAGGCTAGACAACTATTGGAAGCCTCGCGAAAATACAATGTCGTAACCCAGATGGGTAATCAAGGGGCCAGTATGGATTGCAATGCGCGTTTTGCTGAGTTGGTTCAAGGTGGAACCATCGGTGAAGTGCATACAGCGCATGTTTGGACGAATCGACCGGTGTGGCCACAAGGGGTTCCGACCCCTGCAGGAATGAAAAAGGCACCAAAAACGGTGGACTGGAATCTTTGGTTAGGCCCAGCACCTTACCGGCAGTATGATCCGGCTTATATGCCCTTTAAATGGAGAGGCTGGTGGGATTTTGGCACAGGGGCGCTAGGAGATATGGGATGCCATCTGTTGGATCCGGTCTATCGAGCCTTGCGTTTGGATTCGCCGATTTCTGCAGAGGCGAGTTGCACGACTGTTTGGGTGGATGATTTTGTAGAAGCAAATTATATTGATTCATGTCCGCCTTCAAGTCAGGTGAAATTGGAATTCGGTCCAAGGGTAGAAGTTGAGCGAGTGGATGGGATGGAAGATAAAATTATAGGAACAGACCCACCGTGTACCTTATGGTGGTATGACGGAGGATTAAAGCCACCTCGTCCTGAGGAACTTGGTTCGAGCGAACTATTTGGAAGTTGGGATGGTGGCATTCTATTGGAGGGCTCAAAAGGGAAAATCATTGCCAACAATTATGGAGATGATGCCAAAGTGCTTTCTAAATCCGGAGACTTAAGAGAAGAAAGACGACCTCCACGATTGTCGAGATATGAGGGATTACATCAGATTGTTTGGGCAGAGGCCTGCAAAGGGAATGGCAAGGCAAGTTCGCCATTTGAGTATGCGGTACCGCTGACGGAGACATTATTGATGGGGAATCTGGCGGTTCGTTGTTATGATTACAAGACGCTAAAGCCCGGATCGACAGAAACCGGGTGGGCGCCATGGGATTACCCGGGACGGATTCGTTTGGATTGGGATTCGCAGAATATGCGTGTAACTAATTTTGAAGCGGCTAATCAATTTATTTCTCGGGAGGCGAGGGTGTTTTAATTTGCGCAACTCTTTGAGAAACAAGTGATATGAAATTGTGATATGAGTCTCTGGTTGATATATTGGACTTTATTGATGCATCTTCGCTTCAGGTAACTTCGTTTAAAATGCGAATTGGTTCAGCGAACAAAATAGAATTTATATATTTGCGCCTCCTAAAGTCGAAAGGGCTGGAGGAGCATGAACGATTGAAAGACCAAATTATAAGCCTAAAGACTTGATTCTTAATTGAATAAAGTTTTGGTGAGGTGGGTGAGTGGCTTAAACCAACGGTTTGCTAAACCGTCGTACTCTGAAAGGGGTACCGAGGGTTCGAATCCCTCCCTCACCGCCATTGAACGCCATAGCTTTAGCGACGGCGTATTGAACGCCATAGCTTTTAGCGACGGCGTATTGAACGCCATAGCTTTAGCGACGGCGTACTAAGAATAATTATTTAATTTCCGCCTTTACCAAGGTTTTGGTGGATACGACGGGATGTGGCGCAGCTCGGTAGCGCACCTGTTTTGGGAACAGGGGGTCCCAGGTTCGAATCCTGGTATCCCGACTTCTAAGGGTGATCCAACAATGGGTCACCCTTTTTTATTCCATGATAATTTTTGAAGAGTACAAAGGATACCAATGGATTCGAACGATCCCGATACATCGGGAGGTATCCCGACACAGAAGAGTGAATCAGAAATGATTTGCTCTTTTTTTTTGTGATATGATGTGCTAGTGCGGTAGTGCATGGCGCCACAGGCGCCAGGGTCCCAGGTTCGAATCCTGGTATCCCGACTTCGCCCGCCTTAGCTTTTTTGAAGCGGAGGCGGGCTTTTTTATTACTCCAAAACCTCATTTAGACTTTGTAATTAGTTTTTAGCGGGCTTCGTCGGGCACGCCCGATGCAGGCCCAAGGGTAGAGCATGCCTCCGCACTGTATGGGGTATCCCTAGAAATAAATAAGGGTGAATCTGTACTGGGTCACCCTTTTTTATTCCATGATAATTTTTGAAGAGTACAAAGGATACCAATGGATTCGAACGATCCCGATCCCGACATATCGGGACGGGAGGTATCCCGACACAGAAGAGTGAATCAGAAATGATTTGCTCTTTTTTTTGTGATATGATGTGCTAGTGCGGTAGTGCATGGCGCCACAGGCGCCAGGGTCCCAGGCTTGCCCCGTAGTGTAATACTACGGGGAGGCCATGCATGTCGCATAGTACTGCATGGTCAATCCCGATACATCGGGAGGTATCCCGACATTAACCGCTGTAACGATTCTAGTTGCAGCGGTTTTTTCTGGCTTGCCCAGTAGCGCCTGCTACTGGGTTAACCCTTTTTTTGTGGATACCTCATTCCCCACTCACTAAATACGCCTTCTTGATATAGTCCAGTCCCGGATACATCTGCATAAATCCATTGCGGTTAGAATACATTCGGTGGGTTTCCTGCATGAGGTCTTCGCCATACACATCATATAGGTTGTCTACGATCTCCATACCCTTGACAACTTCCCCCAAAGGAGGATAACCGCGAACGCCAAGTGATTCTATCGTATCGAGTTTGGGATTGTCTGCGAGATTGATGAAAAGAGTACTGCCACGATCGTCTTTTCCGGCGCGCGCAAAAGTCATCCTTCCTCGTTTATTGGAATGCAACACGGGCTCATCCGGAACCGGGTAGGACATCCATTGCTGCATCAGCATGCGATTAGAACTGCCAAACTGGGCCACAAAATCTTCCGTGACCCTGTAGAAGATGGCATAATCGAAGTAACGATGTCTGACCATTTGATAAAACCGGTCAGCAGCGAGGGGCGACCAGGCGGAATGCACCATCACATCAAAAGTTCCTTTCGTTGTCTCAAACCGGATAGTGTACGTTTCAGGAGCCTCCTCTTTCAGCCATTTGGGATCAAACGCTTTGCCCCGGCATCCATGAATCATCAAAGAGAAACCTAAGAAAAGAAGTGGGTAGAGAATTGATTTGTTTTTTAGCATTGCTGACAGAGAGGTTGGACCCAATTTGAAACAGTGTTTTTATTGAAGCCCAAGATATGTAAATTGATATCTAAGACCTAAGACTGGGACCTAAGACTAATAGACCTGAGACTTAAGACCTAAGACTAATAGACCTAAGACTAATAGACCTAAGACTAATAGACCTAAGACTAATAGACCTAAGACTAATAGACCTGAGACCTGGGACACATGACCTGAGACACATGACCTGGAATACAAGATTTGAGACACGGAGCTTCTAACCACCTAAGCTTCTCTCTTCGTCCAGCTGGAATATAGAATCCGCTTTCTGAAATACTTTATTTCAACTTGCCATTCTTTTTTATTGGCTCCGTCGTTCGCTATGCAGACTCAGGCAGTAAAGTATGCTGCCACAATTATTACAGGGCTCGATAATGCAACTAAATAATAGTTGCATTATCACCTTATAGAGCTTATCTTTGTGAAATGAGCAAGTTTGATAAACTCATTGAAAAGCTCTTAAATCCAGAATCAACAATTACTTTTCAATAACTTGAATATTTGTTGGGAAAGCTTGGGTACGATAAAAGGAAAACGGGAAAGACTGCCGGCTCCAGAAAAGCTTATATCAATTCAAAGAACAAACACATCATCAGAATTCATAAACCGCACCCAGGTAATGAACTTAAACAATACGTAAAACGCTATATCATTACTGAGTTGAAAAATAGAAATTTGATATGACAGACAGACTTAAGTATAGAGACTTTATTGGCTCAGTTCATTTTTCAGCGGAAGATGAAGTGTTCCACGGCAAAATTGAAGGAATTAATGATTTAGTGACCTTTGAAGGGACAACAGTAACTAAATTAAAAGCTTCATTTAAGGAGGCCGTTTTGGATTATATTGAACTCTGTAAAGAAACAGGCAAAGAAGTTTACAAGTCTTTTAAAGGAAGTTTTAATGTCAGAGTGAATCCAGACCTGCATTCAAAGGCTTATGAACGAGCTTTGTTGGAGGGGAAAACACTTAACCAATTTGTGAAAGAAGCCATCGAACAAAGCATCAATCAAAGGTGAATTGGTCGACCGATATCCCAGGCAGGTCTATTTCAAATGATTTTCAATAAACGCAGTGAGCTCCTCCCCATGCAGATTCTTAGCCAATATCTTGCCATCAGCATCTAGTATGTAATTGGCGGGAATGGTGGAGATTCGAAGTACTTCCATAAAAGGAGAAGCATCACCTACAAGATGCGAAGAGTGATCCCAAACAGCCCCATCATTTTCAATCGCAAATTTCCAAGGGCCATCACCACTTTCTAAGGCATAACCAATGATGTTCAAACCTTTGTCTTTGTAAGATTTATAGAGTGGAGCCAGCACCTGTTTGTTTTCTTTCCGACAAGGTGCGCACCATGAAGCCCAGATGTCCAGGATCGTTAGTTTGTCGCCAAGCAGTGCGTGCAACTGAATTGTGTCACCACCCACCATGGGCAAGTCAAAATCAGGGATGATGTCACCCACCATGACAGGTAGTTGATTTTTATCCGCAGTTGTGCACAACTCATTTGTGAAAAGATGATCAGGAACTTTCGATTTCCATTTTTGACATTGAGATTGAATGAATTCAGGATTCCGCTCAAAGTCACCCGTTGGGCTCACCCATCGTATCGCTACAAGTCCTGCAAAGTAACTAGAAGTGTTCGCAGCAAAATCTCGCATTGATTTAGTGTAACGCTGCTGTGCTTCTTCACGTTCTATGATGTATTCTTCATCACCGGTATCATCATATAAATCTAAATGCCATTGTTCGTAAGCAGCAAGCCGTATGTCCCGTAGCGATGTAATCGCTTTGTGATCATCAGAAGGTTTCGTTACCGAACAACTCCTTTGAAAGTTTGTGATATCTGCACTTATTCGAATGGATGCGTTAGGTGTGAGCACAATCGGCATATAATTCGCTTCATTCGGATTTTCATCAACGAGATGATTAGCAAATCGCTCCCCTTTTTTCTGCACAACAAGCAGTACTAATTTTTCTTCTATTAACCAGTCGGGTTTTGAAAAAGTAAAATTGCCCTCTGGGCTTATGACTGTAGAGTCGAATACTTCCCCTAAATAATTCCCTGCGATTTCATTGAAATGATTTGGCTTTATCAAATATACCTTACTGTTCCAGCCCTCATCGAGCTCAATGCTACCGGAGAGCATGATGTTTTGCTGTCCCTGACAAGCCTGAAGGCACAAAACCAGGAAGCCCAAGCCGAAAATGGAAACAAGTGAAGGGTAAGATCGGTCAATAATCCTCATGGGGACAAATTACGACTTCAATTAGGAAATTGAATTTGAAAGCCTCAAAATCTTTTCTTAAATTTCATTTCACAAAAAAAAAATATCATTATGGATTTTATTTCTACTCTTTGGTTACCGATCCTGTTGTCAGCTGTTTTCGTTTTTATCGTGAGCTCACTGATCCACATGGTGCTGGGCTATCATGCATCCGACTACCAAAAACTTCCCAATGAAGATGCGACTATGGATACCATGCGGGGGCTGAACATTCCTCCCGGTTTTTATATGGTGCCAAAAGCATCCTCTATGAAAGATTACAATACGCCGGAATTCAAAGCCAAAATGGAAAAAGGACCACTGCTGTTCATGGCCGTGCGCCAGTATGGCGGTGGCATGGGAAAAAACCTCCTCCAGTGGTTTTTGTACAGTCTGGTGATCAGTTTCTTTTGTGCCTATATCGCTTCCCATACCGTGGGCGCAGATGCGGACTATCTGGTCGTCTTCAGGGTAGTTGGCGGTGCTGCGTTTATGGGGTACAGCCTAGGACTTTTTCAAGATGCAATTTGGCATTCAAAACCCTGGAATGCTACTTGGAAAAGCGCTTTTGACGGACTGATTTTTGCCTTGGTGACGGCAGGTACTTTCGGCTGGCTTTGGACATAAACATTGCATCGTGTTGACTTTTAGGCCGTTTCTTTTAGGTAGAGCACTTCCGTGGGATGACTAATCCTGTCTATCTTGGTGGCTTCATGGCGAAACAAAAGAAGTTTTTAATCATTACCTATTATTGGCCGCCTGCCGGTGGTGCCGGTGTCATGCGCTGGGCAAAGATGACTAAGTATTTTGCCCAGTTTGGTTGGCAACCTGTCATATACACCCCTGCGGATGGTGAGGTAGGCGTGCATGATGATAGTTTGCTGGAAGAGTTGCCCGCAGACCTTGAAGTTGTGAAAACCCCCATTTGGGAACCTTATAATCTCTACAAAGCCTTTCTGGGTCGAAAGAAGAGTGATAAACTCTATTCAGGATTTATCAATGAAAAGAAAAAGCCATCCCTGACACAAAAGATTTCTGTTTTCATTCGCGGAAACTTTTTTATTCCCGATGCACGGATGTTTTGGATCAAGCCATCTGTTAAGTTTTTGAAAGAATACCTCGCTGAAAATCCGGTGGATGCAATCATCTCCACAGGACCACCTCACAGCATGCACCTCGTCGCTGAAGAAGTACATCAAGCCACCGGTATTCCCTGGGTGGCGGACTTCCGTGATCCTTGGACCAATATCGATTTCTATGCAGACTTGAAACTGACGTCTTGGGCAGATAAACGACATCACAGATTAGAACGCAAAGTGCTGAACAATGCAAGTAGAGTAGTGACAGTGACGTGGCGATCAAGAGATGAGTTTAAAGAGATCTGCGGACGCGAGGATATTGAAGTTGTTCCGAACGGATACGATGATGCTGATTTTCCGGCAGACAAAAAACCATCATTGGATACTGGATTTTCAATGGTGCATATCGGTTCGATGAACAAGGATAGAAATCCGGAAGTGTTTTGGAAGGCTGCACAGAAAGCATTGGAAACGTCTGAAGCATTAAGAGAATTTTTTGAAATTAAATTAGTAGGGCCTGTTGATTTTTCTGTTCGATCAGATGTGGAAAAATACGGTCTGCAATCCTATACAAAGTTTATTGATTTCGTTCCTCATGATGAAGCTGTCAAGCTACAACAACAAGCTCAGGTCAATCTTCTGGTGATCAACAATACACCCAATTCAAGAACCATCATTCCGGGAAAGTTATATGAATATTTGGGATCAGGCAGACCCATTTTAGCAGTAGGTCCCAAAGACAGTGATTCAGCAAAAGTTATCGAGATGACGAAGGGTGGAGTAGTCTATGAATACAATGATGTCGATGGTTTGAAAAATAGAATCCTCGATTACTTTTCTCTATACACAGAAGGCAACCTGACAGTTGATGCTCACGGAATCCAGCAGTTTACAAGAAAAAATCTCGCCGGTGATTTTGCGAAGATATTGGATGGACTTTTTTAG
>JBBKXT010000254.1:0-30010 GCA_037969625.1 Saprospiraceae bacterium | reverse complement strand
TCAGTTAATCCGGTTCCAGAAGCAGACGCAGGAGCTGACATGACACTTGATTGCGCGATGCAAACGGTGACACTCAATGGAACAGCTACCGGTGGTCCACCCTTGTGGACAGGTCCGGGTATTGATGCTACAAATGAAGACTTACTCAACCCAGATGTAACACAGCCCGGATGGTATGTGCTTTCTGTGACCAGTGGAGCTAATTGCAGTGATATGGATTCCGTTCTAGTTGATCAAGATCCGGATGTAGTGATTGCCAATGCCGGTGTAGATGACTCTTTGAGTTGTAACGTGATAGAAATCACACTTCAGGCAAGCCCAGTGGGTGCGGACTATACCTACTTATGGACAGGACCTGGCATTGATGGTTCAAATGAAAACTTACCGAATCCTGTCGTAACAGTAGCGGGTACTTATACACTCGTAGTGACCAACACAGTGACACAGTGTGTATCAGCGCCTGATCAAGTAATCATATCTGATATTTCTGTGGTGCTGATCGCCATTATTCAAGATCCTAATAGTTTTAATTGTTTTATAGACACGATAGATCTCAATGCTATTGGGTCTTCAACCGGGCCTAATATCGTATATGCTTGGTTCAATAGTGACGGTGATTTGATTTCATCATCTCCGGGTTTTGAAATTACTTCAGGAGGATTATTTATTCTGGTCGTTGAAGATACAATCAGTGGCTGCTTTGGTAATGATTCCGTTTTTGTAGAAGATCTTACACAGTACCCTGTGGTCGATGCAGGTGCTCCTCAGGCCATAGATTGTAATAACCCAACTGCCATTTTAAATGAAGGAGCGACCAATAATAATAATAACGTAATCTTCCTATGGTTAGGTCCGGCAGGCGGCATTATAGGACCTGATAATTTAATAACAGCGACCGTAGGTTTGCCGGGAGAATATTTCCTGGTAGCGGTAGACACAACCAATGGTTGTACAAATCAAGATTCAGTGCTCGTGACAGACCTTACCATGCCTCCGGATGCTAATATTGCGATTCTGGAAGCCATCACTTGTATTGATGAAAGCGCCTTGTTAGATATAGGCACTTCTTCTACAGGCCCTGATATGACTTATATCTGGTCCGGACCGGATTTAAATAATTTTGAGTCGGAAACATTAGAGACCACTGTGCCGGGTGTATATTATCTGGATGTTATCAATGAGACTACCGGCTGTAACGCTCGTGATACGGTCGTTCTGGACGTTCCGATTGAACCAACCGGAATGATGGTGGATATCATCATCCCGTTGTGTGCCGGTGATGCTTCAGGTTCGATTACAGTGACGGATGTGATTGGTGGAACACCGCCATTTATGTACTCCCTTGATGGAGGACCATTGCAAAGCTCACCGCTGTTTGATGGCTTGTTTGCAGGAAATTATTCAGTAGAAGTAGTGGATGCAAATGGTTGTCGCTTTAGCAATAGCTATACCATGGCGGATGGACAAATCTTATCTATTAATATAGGCGCAGATATCTTCCTTGAACTGGGAGATAGTGCTGTTCTCCTGGCGGACATCAGTTTGCCATGGGATTTGATCGACTCCTTAGTATGGACACCATCAGATATTTTATCGTGCACACATTGCCCAGATCCGGTCGTGTATGGTCTTCACAATGCTACAGTGACGGCAACAGTGTACGCCGGTGGCTGTCTGGATCAGGATATGCTGACAGTTCGTGTCGATGTAGATGCTGATATTTTTATTCCAAATGTATTTTCTCCAAATGATGACGGCATCAATGACTGGGTCACAGTCTTCACGGATCATCGTGTCAAAAGGGTCGTGTATTTTGAAATTTTTGACCGTTGGGGTAATCAGGTTTTTATTGGCAAAAACTTCCCACCTAATGATCCATTACTTGGATGGAATGGTTCCTTTAAAGGTGAAAAAATGAACCCTGCAGTCTTTGCTTATACGGCACAAGTTGAACTGCTCAATGGCGAGACCCTTGAGCGAAAAGGAGATATTACCTTATTGAGGTAAACTTCTTTTTTTACATAGACAGAATACATATATATCCCCCTTATTCTGAATTATTTATGAAGCCGGGTCCTCCCGGCTTTCGATTCCCTCCCTTTTGTACCATGATTTTGGTATAGTATTTGCCCCTCTTTTGTTTGGTAATAAAGCTATTCGCTTTTCGAATGTTGCCTTATGACCAAGTCAACCCTCTTGAGAATGATGATTGAACACCTAATGCATTGATATTCAATGCTAACAAACCATTTTCTAAAGTTTTACCAACTATGAATATTAAGAACCGACTGTACATCATCTCTGCTTTTCTTATCCTATTCGTCTTTTCATCAGGACGTCTATGTGCGGAAGGGATCAAAGAGTTGGCCCCCACGGTTGCTGATTCTGTGATGCTCCACACGAATGCTCCGGATTTTGGAAATTTCGCCTCGTATTTAAGCTTTGGCACTGTCAATAGTTTAAACATTACGGTCACTGATCCGGTCAATGACTCCATCTACATTGGGCTCTCAGGAGAGGCGAATGATTTTGGTATAATAGCCGGTGCAGCTACCTACTCATTTCGAATTGTAGATCCGCTTGGGGCAGTAGTCTTTGGGCCATTTGTGATTGGAAGTGCAAATATGAACGCTTCCTCGTGGGCTTTAGCAGCCAATGGTCCGGATGTCAATGGCGCCGGAGGATATAGCACAAATACCGCTTTGTATCCATATTCCAGATTCAAACCAACGATGGTTGGAGATTATTCTCTTCAGTTTGACGATGGAGGAGCTAACCAAATTGCGAATATTCTTTTCTATGATTTTACAATAAGAAATTCAGGCGCAGTGATGCCCGGTCGACTTTGGTCCAGAAACTGGGCGCTTAGAACCCCGCCAATAAGTTTTATGACACCCCCTGAATGTCAGTATGATCGCTCCTTTAACGGTGTGTTTTATTCCTATACAATGGATGGGTTTGTTTCTCGTATAGATTTTAATAATTCCGGTTTTCAGGGACTTTCATTTACGGTTTCTTTTGGAGACAGAGGACCAGGTAATACAGGAGACGTTATTGAGGATCGACGTTCGGTCAATGACATGAACGCAACCTTAAATAATGCGGACCACATGGTCTTTCTCAATGATCCCGATAATGTTGAGTTTCCATCCTCGATGGCACAATGCGGTGATGTCGAATTGATTAATGTCAGTTGTGAAATAGAAGATAGCTTTTGTATAAATATAGGTGTAACGCAACCCGGGTTGGTCGAGATCGTACTCGATTTTGTCAATAATGGAATATATGATCTGGATACAACCGATGTAATTCTGGCGATGTTTTTTACGGAAGCAGATACAACATGTATCCCTTGGAATGGATTAAAAGGAGATGGTTCACCCATTGGTTTTGGTGAACCTGTGCCTGTTTTTATCCGGTACTCACAAGGCGTTCAACACTATGCAGGATTTGATGTAGAGTTTCTAAAAAATGGATTTTGTGTTCAAACCGTTAGACCAATTTGTGCCGGTATGGCCACAGACTTACTTTATTGGGATGATAGTAATATAACCGATGATGTCAACACCGTTACAATTGATGAAGGTGATCCGGGAACCGGTCAGCCAAAAATTGAACTGAATGGTTGTACTTGCGGTGTAGGTGGTTGCCGAACATGGGATAATTTTCAAATAGGTGATCCACCGACAGGAACTTGTGTTGGTACACCATACGGATATGGTGAAAAAGCGACTTTGAATACATGGTGGTTTGCCAGTACGATTATGGTCAGTGGTTCGAATTTACCATTTGCACAAGTAGTCATCACAGGTGATAGTGTAATCTGTAGTGGTGACAGCACCATATTTACAGCTCAAATTGCACCAGATACGGTTAGTTATGATTTTGAATGGTCAGGCCCGGGCGGGTTTATGGCAAATACGCAATCTACCGGTTATATAAGTACTCCGGGAACATACTATGTCACGATCACAGATCCGCTTACGGATTGCTCTGCAATCGATACAGCCAATCTGATTGTAAATGATAACCCGATGACCTCCATAAGTTTTAATTGCTTAGGAGGAAATCAACAAAATGCTGATGTCGATCTTACCGTGAGTGGCGGACAAGCGCCTTATGGCTATTTATGGTCCAATGGTGCGATGACTCAAGACTTAACGAATGTACCTCCGGGTATGTATGACGTAATTGTTACTGATGCAAATGGCTGTATGGCTTTTGACACTGTATTGGTGGAGGCTTGCTGCGCTTTAGTGGTTGTATGTCCCCCGACGGATGGTGGTACTTTTGGATGTATTACAGATGTACCTGTAGTAGATACAGCCATTGTGATCGTCAATGAATATTGCGATGATTTCACTGTGGCCGTTGTTGAATCCGATAATGGAGGGGGCGGTTGCCCAGGTGATGAATTAATCATTACAAGAACATACACAGTATTAGACGAAGCCGGAAATTCAACGTCTTGTACACAAACAATTACAGTGTCTGATAATGTTGCTCCAACGTTAACTTGCCCAGCGAATGTAACCGTACAATGTACTGAAGATACATCTCCAGCCAATACAGGTTCAGGTACAGCTACAGACAACTGTGATGCTTCGCCTGTTGTAAACTTTAGCGATGCAACAATCAGTGGTGCTTGCCCACAAGAGTATACAATCAACAGAACATGGACGGCCACAGACAATTGTGGTAACACAAGTACCTGCCTTCAAACCATATTTATTGATGATATTGTAGGACCGGCGCTGATCTGTACGACTAACGTTACAATTGATTGCACGGAAAGTACATTGCCAGCTAATACAGGTTTCCCATCAGCTTCTGACAATTGTGGTGGCACGCCAACTTTAACGTATAGTGACGTATCTGTTCAGGGAGCGTGTCCTCAGGAATATACAATCACAAGAACTTGGACAGGAACAGATGCCTGTGGGAATACGGGTCAGTGTATTCAAACAATCACTGTTGAAGATAATGACGGTCCAACGATTGTTTGCCCTGCAAATGTGACCATAGAATGCGATGAAAGTTCGGATCCGGCAAACACCGGATCAGCTACAGCAACAGATAATTGTGATGGAGCGCCTGTGATTTCAATCCTTAGCGATGTAGTCATTGCGATACCTTGCCCTCAGGAGAGTGTTTTTGAACGAACATGGATAGCCACAGATGCTTGCGGTAATACTAATACGTGTATACAAGTCATAACCATTGAAGATACTACACCACCGGCCATCACTTGCCCGGCTAGTGTAACAATAGAATGTACTGACGATACATCCCCGGCCAATACAGGATCAGCTACCGCAATAGATAATTGCGATGGAGCACCGATTATTGGCTTCGCTGATATAACAGTGGGGGGAGGATGCCCACAGGAATATTCAATTACAAGAACATGGACCGCAATAGATTTATGTGGAAATTCAAGCAGCTGCATTCAGACAATTTTAGTCACCGATACACAAGGCCCTGCGATTACATGTCCTGGAGACGTAACGATTGAATGTACAGACAGCACAGATCCTTTAGATACCGGTGCTGCAACAGCTATTGATTGTGATCCAAATCCTAATATAACTTTTGCAGATGTTACGGTCGATGGTGCTTGTCCTCAGTTGAGCAACATCCAGCGTACATGGACCGCAACAGATGCATGTGGTAATACAACCACTTGTGTGCAAACCATTGCAGTAGATGATAATACACCACCGACCATTACATGTCCGGCGGATGTATCTGCAGAATGTAGTGGCGGATCTGATCCTGGCGATACAGGTGTGGCTACAGCAACGGATAATTGCGATTCAGCCCCAAATATTGACTTTACAGATGTAACCGTAGATGGAGCGTGTCCACAGGGAGTAAACATAACCCGAACATGGATAGCCACAGATGCTTGCGGGAATACAAGCACTTGCGTACAAATTATTTTACTCGATGATATCCAAGGACCAACTATTACATGTCCGACAGATGTTACGATTGAATGTACAGATAGTTCTGATCCTGCAAACACCGGATCAGCTTCCGCTACAGATAATTGCGATGCGTCACCATTAATCGAATATAGTGATGTCACACTTTCAGGAAATTGCCCACTGGAAATTGTACTTAACAGAACATGGATTGCAACAGATGGATGTGGTAATACAAGTACCTGTGTACAAACCATATTAATAGAAGATAGCACCCCTCCAGTCATCACTTGCCCTGCCAATGTGACCATAGGTTGTGCAGATAGTATTTTGCCCGATGATACTGGAATTCCATTAGTATCAGATGATTGTAGTGGAGCAATAGGCATCAGTTACAGTGATGTAACAATTGGCGGGAACTGTCCACAGGATCTGGTTATTACCCGTACTTGGACAGCTGTAGACGAATGTTTTAATTCATCGTCATGCGTTCAAATAATAGCTGTAGAAGATAATGAAGGACCTTTGATCACCTGCCCGGCAGATGCCTCAGTAGAATGTACCGAGAGCTATGATCCTGCTGTTACAGGTTTTGCGTCAGCAACAGATTGCGATGCTAATCCGATCATTATCTGGAGCGATATCACCATCAGTGGTGCCTGCGCACAAGAAGTCATTGTGACCCGAACATGGTTGGCAACAGATGCATGTGGAAACACAAGCACTTGCAATCAAACAATATCAATAGAAGATAGTGTAGGACCGACGGTCACCTGTCCTCCGGATATAAGTATCAACTGTCCTGACAGTACAGATCCAGCAGCTACGGGTACAGCGTCAGCTACAGATAGCTGCGATGACAACCCAGTCATTAGTTTTAATGATGTTACGATTGATGGTGCATGTACTGAATCATTTACGATACAACGTACCTGGATCGCCACAGATGCCTGTGGAAATACAGGAACATGTGTGCAGAATATTTCAATTGATGATATTTCAATACCGGGTATTACCTGTCCATCAGATGTGATGGTGTCATGTGCTATAGAAGTACCTGACCCGGATCCAAGTAGTGTGACGACCAGTGATGCTTGTGGAGGAAATATAACAGTAACTCATGTTGACGATGTTATTTCCAATGAAACATGTGCTAATAACTTCACACTGACCAGAACCTATCAGGCTACGGATGATTGTGGAAATTCAGCAACTTGTCAGCAGATTATTGTAGTCAATGATCAAATAGCACCAGTGGCCTTGTGTCAGAATATTATGATTGATTTTGGCTCCGGAACGGAAGTAACCATTTCACCGGATCAAATAGATAATGGTAGTTCAGACAATTGCGGTGATGTTACTTTGAGTTTGTCACAAACCACATTTTCTTGTGACGAGTTTATTGGCAACGGTTCTGTTCCAGTGATACTCACCGTGACAGATGAATGTGGTAACTCTTCTACTTGTACTGCTCAGGTGAGTGGAATGGGTGGATTATTAGAAATCAATTGCCCGGGGAATATTACTATCAACCTTGACCCTGGTGCTTGTAATGCAATTGTAAATTATGTTGTGACAGCCGATGCGATTTGTGGCGGAACACCGGAATTGACGCAAATAGATATGACCGGCTTTACTTCCGGAGATGTATTTCCAATTGGCACCACGATCCAAACATGGATTGCAACAAATGAATCCGATACAGCACAATGTTCTTTCAATATTACCATTATTGAATGGGATGGTCCGGTTGTGCTTGGTTGTAATGATACTATCAATGTTGGCATCGATAATAATTGCGAAGTCCACATTTTTGCAGATATGATTTTAGAAGGTGATCAGTATGGTTGCTATGATGATTTTATTATTACAATTGAAAATGTTGGAACCGATACAGGATGGATTGTATTCCCGGCCGTTGATTTAATTGGAGGATTCTTCAATGTAACGATCACCGACCCGGAAACAGGAAATTCCTGTTGGGGTGTAATACACCTAGAGGACAAGATTAAGCCACAGATTATTTGTGCATGTCCTGCTGGTGTAGATGGTGCGGATACATGCCAGATATCTTGTCTTGAACTGGATCTATTGATCAGTGGAAACATACCACTTCATTTATATCCGGAGATCATTGACAATTGTGGATACACATTAGAAGTATCCAATATTGAAGATAACGGAGAAATGTGTGGTGATGGAGTTGTGATTGTCACTTGGTTAGTCACCGATCAATCAGGTTATACTGCAACGTGCGATCAGGAATTTAGTATTCTGCCATTGTCTCCGGATAGTTTGGTGTTCCCACCAAATTATGTTGGACCTTGTGGTAGCAGCAGTGATCCTGATGTCACCGGATGGCCTCAAATCGGAGGATATGATGTGACAGATGAGCAAGGGGTATGTAATTTATTCCTTGGGTATTGGGATAAAGCACTTGATGACTGTGGTGGAGGCAGTAAAATCCTTCGTACTTGGACAGTACTTGACTGGTGTACGTTACAACTCACAGAAGGTACACAGATTCTCAAGCTAAGTGATATTGAAGGGCCGGTACTTACTTGTCCTGCCAACCTTACGGTTGGAACAGATTTCTGGTACTGCCATGCTAGTGTAAGTGTGCCAAAACCAATCGCTAATGATAATTGCAGTGATGTAGTAAATTATAGTCTTACCTCCAGCGCGGGTGTGATCATTCAGCTTGGTAATAATTATATAATCAATGAGATGCCGTTGGGAACACATATTGTAACCTGGACGGTAGTTGATTTGTGCGGCAATAGTTCTACTTGCTCTTTTTACATCACCGTCGTGGATGATGTAGTTCCGGTAGTAAATTGTGATTCACATACGATCGTTGGATTGACAAATGATGGACCTAATGGTGTAACACTTGTTCCAGCTTCAGTTTTTGATGATGGCAGTTATGACAACTGTGGACCGGTGACTTTCCGAGCCAGAAGGATGGATAGCTGTATTGACTTCGACTGGACGACAGAAGGTGCTTGCATCGATGATATTCCTGGTGGAATTCCACCTGTCAATAGCCGTGACCGTGGTACGGTGTTCCGTCCATGTGTGCCTTTTGCATGTTGCGACGTACCACGTGTAGGTTCCAGAGGAGAGAAAACGGTGATGGTAGAGCTTGAAGTCACTGATGCTTCTGGTAATGTGAATTACTGTATGATTGAGGTGGATGTTCAGGATAAAATTTCCCCAATTGTGGAGTGTCCTCCTGATATTTTTGTGAGCTGTGAATTCTGGTTCCCAATTGAAGAAGGTACATTTAGAGATGCGGCAGGAAACCTGAATGGTAACCTTGATGAAGATCCATTGAGTTTCTATTTTGGAAATATGCATGATGATTTAATGAATGGAGGTGATCAATCTGTTCGCCAACCTATCGTGATCAATGATCCGGGCAATACTCAGTTTTCTCAGCCACATGTATGGGGTATTGACGGATGGGCAAATGACAACTGTTTCTCAGACCTTGAGGTGCGTGTAAGGTTCTATGATGTTTGTGCCGGAGATGATCTCCCAAGTAATGCACCTTCAGGAGCCGTAAAACTCATCGAACGTAGATTTACAGCAAGAGATAATCAACAAGGATTTACACCGGGAGTCTGTGTACAACGAATCTGGGTAATAGACTATAATCCATTTTATATTTCAGATACCAATTGTAATAACTCAAATCCAAATGACGGTGTCAAATGGCCTTGTGATGTATTGATTGATAATTGCCCTGATGATTTGGGTAATACAGGAGAGCCACAGATATTCTCAGATGCTTGTAATTTGATTGGCGTCACGTATGTTGATTCTCGTTTTGACTTTGCAGAAGGCGCTTGCTATAAAATACTCAGAGAGTGGAAAGTGATTGACTGGTGTCAGTACAATAGCGTTACCGGTCAAGGACTATGGTCTTATACACAAGTCATTAAAGTACATGATGAAGATGGACCTCAATTCCTGGCTTGTCCTCAACAACCTATCGTGCTTTGCGTAGAAGATGACGGCATCAGACTCCCTGCTTCGAATCAAGCATTCCTTGGTGAAAATAATCCTCTGTCCAGCAGTTGCAGTGTTCATGTCACGCTGACACAACCAATCAGAGAATCATGTAATGGCGAGGTCTATTTTGATGTTAAGCTTTATCTGTTTAATGGTCCTGATTATATTTTGGTCAAGCCTAGAACTACAGTAACCCTTGATGATAACTATGAAGGCAATCTGGTTTTCAATAGTGAGGAAAGCCCAATACTGGATATGAGAAGAAATGGTATTCCTTACAACAATGTTTCCTGCGGTGATTATCACAGAATATTGTGGAGCGTTGAAGACGGTTGTGGCAACTGGTCGCATTGTGAATATCTATTCCGATTGGAAGATTGCAAGCAACCTAGCCCTATATGTATCCAGGGATTGAGCACAGTATTGATGCCGATTGGTTGCGAAGTAACGCTTTGGGCAAAAGATTTCAATGCATCAAGCATTGATGATTGTACACCTTCAGCGGAACTGCTTTACAGTTTCAGTGGAGATGCTTATGAACCAAGCAAAACATTTAATTCAACCAATATCCCGGCGTTTGGTGTTGAGATTTCAATTAACATATGGGCAGCCGATGGCGGTACAGATGACAATTGTAATTCATTGATCAGTTGGAACGAAAGAAATAAAGATTACTGCACAACGACCGTAGTATTTACAGACAATAGTGGTAACTGTGATCATGAAGGCAGCATCTTATATGAAGGTGAAATTCTGACGGATGATCACAAACCTGTAGAAGCTGTCAATGTATCGTTGGTCAATAACAATGAAGTGATCTACGCCATGAATACAGCGGACAATGGCAAATACGTACTTGTTGTCCCTGAAGAAGATGGTCAGCGATATGAGATTACACCTAGACGTTCTGATCAACCAAGAAATGGTGTCAGCACCCTTGACCTCGTACGTATCCAAAAGCACTTGTTAGGAAAAGAATTCTTTGATTCTCCATACCAGTATTTTGCTGCGGATGCAAACAACAACGAACAGGTAAGTGCGATTGACTTGATTGAGATCAGAAAGTTGATACTTGGACTCTACACCGAATTCCCTGCCAATGAAAGCTGGAGATTTGTGGATAAAAACTTCCAAATTGCCGACCCTCAGGATCCATGGCCATTCCAGGAAGTGATCAATATACAGTATGATGGTACACCGGTTTCAGGACTTGATTTTGTAGCGGTCAAAGTGGGTGATGTTAATAATTCTGTTGTTGCCAATGCAACTCAGATACTGCCGAGAGGTGACAGACGAATGCTTGATATCAAAGTAGATGCTGTAGACTTTGTGACGATAGGAGATGTAGTGGAGGTGACCTTGACCTTCCCACAAAGTGTTGCTGGATTCCAGTGGACGTTGGAGGCAAAAGGACTTGCTTACTCTGCGATCAATAGTGATGACATCAATATCAGTGACCAGCATGTAGGTGTTCTCCATGACGGTATCGTGACGATGAGTTGGAATGCAGATGACTTGACAAAAGATCAAAGCTCCTACCCAATGTCGATGACGATACAGTTTGTCGCTACGGCTGAGGGAAAAGTTATTGATATGTTAGCTCTAACGGACAAGGTAGCTAATACTGAAGCTTATACGATAAGTGATGAGATTCTAGATCTGCGTTTGATTTCCGACAGATCTTCTGAGAATGTCGCGTTTGCGCTCTATCAAAATGAGCCAAATCCATGGACAGGATCAACGATGATTAGTTTTGAATTGCCGGAAGCAGGTAAAGCAATACTCACACTTTATGATATGACAGGAAAAGTTGTCAAAGTCATTGATGGCGAGTACAAAGAGGGCTTGCAACAAATCCAGCTATCGAAAAAAGATCTACCGACAGTAGGTATATTATACTACAGATTAGATAGTGGCAACTACAGCGCAACAAAGAAAATGATCCGATTGGATTAATAAAGATTTGGTAAAACTTGATGAAGAAAGGAGCCTTGGGTAAAAGCGAGGCTCCTTTTTATTTTAGTGAATTGCAAAGAACCGAGTATCTGTCAAAAGCCTAAGGGGGTAAAAAGCATCAATTTCTTAATCAAGGTATTTGAAAGGGATAATAAAGCTAAATTTGTAATCACATGTATGATATTATACTAGCCTTTATTACAGCCTTTTTATTGGTTTATCTGGCGATACCAAGCATCATCAATATTGCTAAGGTCAAGCACTTATATGATGAACCCGACCATCGTAAATCACATGATGAGGCGGTTCCCACGTTAGGGGGTGTGGCCATTTTCGCAGGGGTTATTTTTAGTATCATCATGTGGACGCCTTTTGATGTTTTTGGTGATTTACAGTACATCCTCTGTGCGTTTATCATCATATTCCTGATCGGCGCCAAAGATGATATATTACCGATGTCTCCGTTTCGAAAGATGATGGGGCAAGTATTTGCCTGTTTTATATTAGTTTTTAAAGCACAGGTGGTGTTGACCAGTATGTATGGCATCTTTGGTATTTACGAGATCCCTGAAATTCTTTCGATATTGCTTTCCATGTTTACGATACTCGTGATCATCAATGCATTTAACTTGCTTGATGGTATAAACGGGCTGACGGGAAGTATCGCTACACTGATATCAATCACTTTGGGTACCTGGTTTTTTCTTGTTGATCGCACAGATCTGGCGATCATTGCCTTCTCTTTGGCTGGGGCGACCATTGCATTCCTAAGGTACAATATTACACCGGCCAGAATATTTATGGGTGATACGGGATCTATGTTGATCGGTCTTGTTTCGGCTATCCTCGTGATCGAATTTATTGAAATCCATGTAGAGATTCCTAACTCCCCATATGCCTTTACAGCAGTACCTGCTGTTGCGGTGGGTATTTTAATTCTACCACTCTTTGACACGCTTCGTGTCTTTATGGTCCGCATTCTAAAAGGCAAATCACCCATGAGTGCTGACCGGAGCCACATTCATCACCTCTTGTTAGATACAGGGCTTTCTCATATGCAAGCCACCACAGTCTTATTGATCGTTAATCTAGCGTTTATCTTTTTTGTAGTCTTCTTTCAAGGCATGGGAAATCTCAATCTTCTGCTGATTATTCTTTTAATTGCTACGCTGCTGACAGCGATTCCTTATCTGATCACGAAGGGAAAAAAGCAGGAAGCATAGGGCATATCGGAGCTCAGTGCTTGCCCTGCACTCCGACGCAGAAGGTAGTTCAGCGCTTGCCCTGCACTCCGACGCAGGAGGTAGTTCAGCGCTTGCCCTGCACTCCGACGCAGGAGGTAGTTCAGCGCTTGCCCTGCACTCCGACGAAGGAGGTAGTTCAGCGCTTGCCCTGCACTCCGACGCAGAAGGTAGTTCAGCGCTTGCCCTGCACTCCGACGAAGGAGGTAGTTCAGGGGCAGATCACGTCCGCTAGGCGTGAGGGCGATAGGCAGGAAGCGAGAGGCAAGCGCTGAAAGTGCGACATACCTTAGCTAGGTGTCACAGACGCCTAGTATTGTGTGATCGTCAAAACAAAGCACCGCAGGTGCGACATATCTTTTCAAGAAGCGAGAGGCAAGCGCTGAAAGCGCTCAGAGTAAAATAGGGCTTCAGCCCTATTAAAAAGGGCAAAGAGCGAAGAGCATAGGGCATTTGCCGCCGCAGAATGGCTATAACTCCTCCTCAGGCGCCGCAGATGTGTCAAATCTTAATTCCTAATTAGATAACCTTCATAACCCCAATAACCCATAAGAACTTTTTTATGGGAAACAGATCTGCGTAGACCTGCTTTTTCTCTGCGATCCCGATAGAAGACAAGGGTTATGAAACTTATAAAGTGAGCAAGATTAAGTCGCGCGTCTGGTGTCGCGCGTCCTTCTGCTACTACGGAACCCCCATGGAATAATGGTTATCAGGGTTATGAGGTATATGATGTGAGTATAATGAGTCTAAGGTCTCAAGTCTTGACTCCCTCCTCACCACTCGCCACTCACCCCTTCTTAAAACGCTTTCTCAGGCGATGCTTTGCGCAGCTTAATGACGTTCGTCCAATCAAGCACCTTGATAATAGGGTAGACAGGATCAAATTCAAAAAACTTAACAGCGAAATTCGCACGTCCACCAAACTTGTGATGATTGTTGTGCAGACCTTCGCCAAGCATTAGGATGTCTACAGGAAACAGGTTTTTAGAGGTGTCCTTTAATTTGAAATTGATATAACCCATCGTATGCGCAAACCAATTGATGATCACGCCATGGAAGGGACCCATGATCGCATGGATGATGATCAATGGATATAACCACCATGGAGCACCCAATGCAAAGTAGATAGCAATATAAATAGCCACCCACGCCAATCTGACATAACCATTGCACGCAAATCGATCAAAAGCAGGCCAATCAGGAATTTCTTTTGTGAATTTTGGATCAATATCTACATTTCTTTCATAGATATTCATATACGTAACACGTGTGCGCCACATCATCGCAAAGAGATTGGCATCGTACCTTGGCGAATGTGGATCAAGCTCCGTATCCGCATAGGCATGATGCATACGGTGCATGATACCATAAGCTCGAGGACTTAAGTAAGAAGATCCTTGAAATACAAATGATAATATATAGAATACCTTTTCAGTGGTCTTATTCATTGTAAACATGCGATGAGCAGCATATCTATGGTTGAAAAAAGACTGCGTAAATAAAGAAAGGTACCAATGCGCTGCTAAAACTGCTAAAACCCACATAATCAATCTATTTTTATAAAATCTGATATAGAATGCAAAGATATTTCAATCTGACCGATTTCAATGTATTAACTATGCAAATAAAAGACGAAGCAGGATGAAAATATACCTCAACAGCACAGATCAACCCGCTCGATTTGAAGCCTCAAATGAACGCGGACATACCGTGGTTATTGAAGGTAGCAGCGAATGCGGCGGTCAGGATACAGCGCCTACACCCACAGAGCTGCTCATGATGAGCCATGCGAGCTGCACCGCACTTGATATCTCAACGATATTGAGAAAAATGCGTCAGCCAGTCCATAATATCGAGATCATATCCGATGGAACAAGAATATCCGGTCAAATTCCCAATGTATTGGACACGATTCACTTGCATTTTAAAATATTCGGTGATGTCGATTCCGGAAAAGCTGAAAAAGCAATTTTATTATCTATTGATAAGTATTGCCCGATTTCAAAGATGATCGATCAGGTCACAAAAATTACGCATAGCTTAGAAATCATAAACAGATAATTATGTATTGGGGAATTGACCTGGGTGGTACAAAAATTGAAGGCGTCGTCATGAGGGATAAACATGCGGATAGTGTCATCGTGCGACATCGCATCGATACAGAAAGCAATGGAGGTTATCATCATATTCTTTCTCGCTTCAAGTTGCTTGTTGACTACCTGGAAAAAGAATCGGGCCATCGTCCTGATCGCATCGGGATTGGTGCTCCGGGGACAACCGATCCAGCAACCGGCTTGATAAAAAACAGCAACACGCTCTGTTTAAACGATAAGCCTTTTCTCAAAGATATCGAGCAGATGCTGGGTGCCAAAATTCAAATGGCCAATGATGCCAATTGTTTTGCACTCGCAGAGTATCACCTGGGTATACTGGCAAAAGAATATCCTGAGGCCAAAGTCGCATTTGGTGTCATCATGGGTACAGGGGTGGGCGGTGGAATCGTGATTAATGGCCACATCCTCAGCGGGCTTCACGGGATCGGAGGAGAGTGGGGACACATGCATCTGGAGGATTCCGGTGGTGATTGCTATTGCGGAAGAAAAGGATGTGTGGAGAGAATTATTTCAGGAACCGCCTTAGAACGATTTTACTTCGAAAAAACAGGGATAAAATTATCATTAGCAGCTATTCTTTTAGATGCTGAATCAACAATAGCCATAGAAGTTAAGGAACGACTAATCTTTTATTTTGGAAAAGCATTGGCACAAGTTATTAATGTGCTTGATCCGGACGTCATCGTTCTGGGTGGAGGTCTCGGAAACATTGACTTCCTCTATACCGAAGGGCGAGACAGCGTAGCAGCCAATATCTTTAATCCTGTTTTGAATACGCCAATCGTTCGACCGATGCTTGGTGATAGTGCAGGTGTATTTGGTGCTGCGATGCTGTTTCAATAGCCATATTTTGCAAACATATTCCCTTTGTCTGCGTTAAGTTCATGCCGTTGCCTTAAATTGCCGACTGATTATGATTGAGACAAAAGATTTAGCCTACGCTTATCCAGGAGAACAGCCCATCCGATTTCCGGATATCTCTTACGGTGTGAACGAACATACACTTATTCTTGGCCATTCAGGGACCGGAAAAACAACATTACTTCATTTGCTCGGTGGATTATTGAAACCTTCTGAAGGAACAATTTTTATTGATGACAAAGCAGTACATGATTTAAGCGGTCAGGCACTCGATGCCTTTCGAGGAAAAAAAATTGGAATAATTTTTCAAAAACCTCACTTTATCAGATCTCTGACTGCCATTGAAAACCTGCTGCTAACCCAAACATTATCCGGAAATAAGAACGATAAAAAACATGCACTTTCTTTAATGGAACGATTAGCCATAGAGAAAAAAGCAAACAGCATGACGCATACGATGAGTATCGGCGAGCAACAACGATTAGCCATCGCCCGAGCACTGATTAACAAGCCAACGATCATTTTGGCGGACGAACCATCATCCGCATTAGATGATCAAAACTGCGCGTTTATGATCTCTCTTTTGCAACAAGTGGCCACCGAAGAAAATGCAAATCTTATCGTCGTGACCCATGATAGTCGGATAAAAGATATGATTCCAAAGAAAATAATTTTGGCATAGACGCCATTCCATGATACGCTATTCGCTATGAATATTTTTACCTTAAGTTGGAAAAACATTACTGCCAAACCGCTCAATACCCTCATGAGTATTTTGCTTTTTGCATTGAGTATCGGACTCATTACTTTTCTAACTTTATTGAACGACCAACTTAAAAAAGGGCTTGATAACAACCTCGCCGGCATTGATTTGGTGGTAGGGGCTAAAGGGAGCCCTTTGCAGTTGATCTTGAATAGCATGTATCATATCGATGCCCCTACGGGAAATATTCCCATTCAGGAAGCCCGACCTTTTTTAAATCCCAAACATCCCCTTTTGTCCAGTGCGGTTCCTTTATCACTAGGGGATAGTTATGGCGCTTATCGAATCGTAGGCGCTCCACAGAATATATTTACCATGTACGGCGCTTCGAAAATCGAGGGTGGACTTTACAAGGATGATTTTGAAGTTGTTGTAGGTGCGACCGTGGCGAAAAAACTCCATCTACATGTTGGTGATTCATTTTATTCAACGCATGGCCTCGAGGACAATCCTGATTTCACACATGATCATGGCGCTCCTTTTAAAATCGTTGGTTTGCTAGTATCGACAGGAACCGTGCTAGATCAACTTATCCTCTGTACGCCACAGACGGTTTGGAAAGTGCATGAACATGATGAATCTGCCATGCAGGAGGAAGGTGCTCATGAGGAAGATGATCACGAAGGACACGATCACGCGGAGGGTGAACAGGTACACACGCATATGCCTTTGGTGGACATTGATTCTACAGAAGTACAATTGCTTACTGCAGTGATCATTGATTCGCTGATCGCACAACCTGAAAAAGAGATCACAAGCATCTTACTAAAATTCAGGAACAGAACAAACTTTCAAGCCCTTAATCTACTTAGAAATATTAATGTAAATACAGGATTGATGGCCGCCTCACCAGCACTTGAAATCAACAGACTATATGCCATGATGGGCAGTGGCACAGAAGCACTTCGCTACGTCGCTATTTTGATTGCGATCGTGGCTGCGATTAGTATTTTTATTTCGCTCTATACCTCTCTCAAGGAGCGTCGCTACGAAATGGCATTGATGCGCGTGGGTGGTGCCGGTCCGGGGATGTTGTTTCGCATGATCATCGGAGAAGGTTTGTGGATTACAATCTTAGGCCTTGTTCTGGGTATCATCTCCGGTCATGTCGGCATGCAATTGGCCGGGTCTATTCTTGAACGGGGATATAAATATCAGTTCACCGGATTCACTTGGGTCAATGAGGAGTTGACGATCATCATGGGCGCTTTAATTGTTGGCTTATTTGCTGCTATCCTACCTGCTATTCAGGGCTCGCGAACAGATTTGCACAAGACCCTTGCGGAAGGATAAGGTCTTTAGTTGTGTTTAGATCTCCTTCTCCGCCTGAGGCGGATTCGGCGATTAAAAAAAGTTGAGTATTGTCACCTTCGGTTACAACGTTTAGGGAGTTTAGTTCAACCTCACTTGACAGCAGTAAATCCAAACGGAAACAGATACATCAAAAAACTAAACTCCCTAAACAGTGCCGTCAAATAGGCGGCAGCGCTAAACTTTCTAAACACTGTGTCCTCCAGCAAATACTGTCTCAATGCACTCACAATCCATGACTGCGGATCACCTGACACCCCAATTCTTCTTAAATTTAATTAGCTTTGGATATCCAATATTTCAGTTTTTTTAAATTGATTGTTCACCAATCTTCATACCACATGAAACGTAAAGATTTTTTAAGAGGATTTAGTTGGTTAGGTTTGGGTGCATTAGCCCCAATGAAAACTTCAGCATCACCGTCAAAAATAATGGTCGGTCCCCAGCCTCCAAATTGTACACTCATTCCTTCCGAAACTGCCGGCCCTTTTCCTCTTGACTTAACGGAAAATCAAACCTTCTTCAGACAAGATGTGCGTGAAGGGAGACCAGGTGTTTTGCTGAATCAAAAGCTACGGATCATCGGTGCAGAAAATTGCCTCCCTATGCCCAACGTTCGCGTGAATATCTGGCAATGTGACAAAGACGGATTGTATTCAGGCTATGGCGCGGAAGAAGGAAAGACCTACATGCGAGGTTATCAAATAACAGATGCTAATGGAGAAGTGAATTTTACTACCATCCTTCCGGGTTGGTATCCGGGTAGGATTTGTCACATTCATTTTCAAGCGTATGTCAGCAGTATTTACGCTGCCATCTCACAACTCACCTATCCGATCGAAGAAAAGAATGACATCTATATTGCAAACGCAGATGTGTACACCAAAGGCATTGATCCAAAATCATTCAATAATGATGGAGTTTTTGCAGATGGATATGCCTATCAATTGGCCACATTAACACCGAATAACGATACCGGTGGATACGATTCTTTCCTTGAAGTCACTATACAAGGTTCCGGTCTGACAGGATTGGCTCAAGCAGAACCAGAAACCGGTGGGCTCTTTAAATTAAAACAAAATCAACCGAATCCATATATCGATCAAACAATTATTCCATTTGAATTGATGAAATCAGCAGATGCGTATTTAGAAATATGGGATTTTAGCGGACAAAAAATAGCCGAACTTTCACAGCGCGGGCTCACCACAGGCAACCATTCTTTTGAAGTCAACACACAACAACTCGGTATTTCCAATGCAAACTACGTCTATCAATTACGAATAGAACACAATGGTACAATTTATCGACAAGCGAAAGTAATGACAGCTTTTAAATGAAAACTCCATCCCGACTCTAATCGATAAGTATGTCATATCTAACCATCAAAAAACTAAACCAGAAATGCGCAGCAACATTCAACTCAACATTCTAAACCAAAGAGACCGACAGGTATCTTGACTAAACTCATGCTCCATCTGAAAGTCAAAACAGACCTGAGACCAACAGTGAAGGCGCAGTCCTTCATCTGTAGACCTGAGACCTTAGACGCTTGTGTTAGCGCAAACTCCATCGCGACTCTAATCGACAGACATGTCATCCATCACCATCAAAAAACTAAACCAGAATTGCGCAGCAACATTCAACTCAACATTCTAAACCAAAGAAACCGACAGGTATCTTGACTCAACACATATTCCAGCTGAAAGTCAAAAAAAACTATTGACCGTGAACCCTGTCCTTCGGCCAGGAACTTTATCTTTATCATCATGATCAACCTTTATCACTATCCCTCATCCACAATATTTTTCTGCAGCCTATTATTTCTTTTTGCCTGCAAATCAGAACCACAGAAATCAGCTGAAGAAAATTTAATCAAATCAGAACCTGAAATTGTAGTTGAAAAAAAATCAGACCCTGTCCTTGATTATGATCCCACAAAATGGACAGAGATTCTCTCAGGTAATGGGTATCACATTGATATAAAATATGCAACGACCGACAATTTTGTCAAAGAAATAATCTACCCTTGCGGGCGATTTTTTTTGAGACCGGATGTAGCCATCGTTTTGGAAGAGGTAAAAAAATCTTTCGCCAAAGAAGGATATCAACTTATGCTCTTCGATGGTTATCGCCCTCGTCCGGCACAACAAAAACTATGGGATAAAGTACCCAATCCAAATTATGTCGCTCCACCTTCAGAAGGATCCATGCACAATAGAGGTGTAGCAATAGATTTGTCACTGACAGATGCCAATGGCGACGAAATGGATATGGGCACGCCATATGATTTCTTTGGCCCCGAAGCGCACCACGATCACATGAAACTAAGTCAGGATATCCTCGATCGACGGCAATTACTCAAAACAATCATGGAAAAACATGGTTTTCAATCTATTCGAACAGAATGGTGGCATTATTCCTATATACGGTCTACACACCCACTGGATGATTGGCAATGGCCATGTTTAAACTAGTGCTACCCTCTGACTAACATATTTACCCTATTTTTGGCGTTCTTATCCCTGAATAGGGCTTATAAGCATTTGAAACTAATATATACATGAGTTCAGAACATACATCAGACGTCCAGGCAATAGACACATTGAGAGAGAAATATCAACTTTTGCGAAAAGAAATCGCAAAGGTGATTGTTGGCCAGGATGATGTCGTCAAGGCAGTATTAATCTCTTTGTTTTCCAATGGCCATAGCTTGCTAGTAGGTGTGCCGGGATTGGCTAAAACACTTCTGGTCAGTACAATTTCAGAAGTATTGGATCTTGATTTTAAACGAATACAGTTTACACCGGATCTGATGCCCTCAGATATCACAGGTACGGAGATACTTGACGAGGATCGTCATTTTAAGTTCAACCGAGGCCCCATCTTTGCTAATATTATTCTGGCGGATGAGATCAATAGAACACCACCAAAAACACAAGCAGCGCTGCTAGAGGCGATGCAGGAGCGTTCGGTGACCGTCAGTGGAGAAAGACACTTGCTACCGCAACCATTTTTCGTATTGGCGACGCAGAACCCAATTGAACAGGAAGGAACCTATCCATTACCGGAAGCGCAGCTGGATAGATTTATGTTCAATATACCCCTCGACTATCCTTCTTATGAAGAAGAAATACAGGTGGTTAAGTCAACAACGACCAATCAGAATATCCAGTTGTCACACATTTTAACGGCCACTGAAATATTGGCTTTCCAACATTTGATTCGCAAAATCCCTGTGGCAGACAACGTGCTGGAGTATGCAGTCTCTCTCGTTGCTAAGACGCGTCCGGGCACCGATAAGGCCACCGATACCGTCAATCAATACATCTCATGGGGAGCAGGACCTCGAGCTTCTCAATATCTGGTATTGGGGGCTAAATGTCATGCGGCTATTGAAGGCAAATACTCTCCTGATATCGCGGATGTCAAGGCTGTCGCCAACTATGTGCTTCGTCATAGGATCGTACGCAATTATAAAGCAGAAGCGGAAGGCATGACAGAAGAAAAAGTTATTGATGGATTGCTATAACAAGCACTTTTCTCCTTCCAAATATTGGTTTTCAAGGCTTTTTTAGAAAAGCGATTGTGCCGCATCAGGTTTTTTTTAGCGATATTTACATTCAAATAAAAGACTATGAATAAGATGCTTAAAAAGATTGGTTTATGGGCAGGCCTTTTCCTCCTTGGACTGATTCTTATATCCTTTTTGCTTCCTTCCGAAATACATGTTAAGCGCAGTGTAGAAATCAAAGCGTCTATGGAGCACGTTTTTGATCAGGTGGTTGACTTGCGCAATTGGGAAAAATGGGATCCATGGAAGCGAATGGATCCGGCGATGGTGATCACTTTCAGTAATCCACCGGTCGGAGAAGGTGCTTTTTATAAGTGGGAATCACAGAATAAACGCCTAGGTAGTGGAACGCTCACGCTTCAGAATGTCATTCAGTTTGAAGAAATCCGAACCGCCATTGAATTTGATGGTCGTGGTCCGGGAAGTACACTTTTTCAATTTTCGCACAAAGGAGAAAATGTCGTTGTTGATTGGACGATGGATATTGATGTAGGCATGATGCCCTGGAGTAAATATATAGGGCTGATGATAAAAGCCGACCTTAAAAAGCAGTTTGATAAAGGCCTCCACGGTCTGAAATTTTATGCTGAAAAAAATTGATTTCTAGTGGTAAATAGTTAAATTGCGATATATAACATGCAGAATATTAGGCAAATGACCTTCTCCTGTAGGTTTGAATTGTATCGTTCACTACTTTAAATCATAACTATTATGCCTCCATTTAATTGGCTTTCATTGCTCATCGCAACATTGATTCCTATGTTGCTCGGATTTGTTTACTACCATAAAGTTGTTTTCGGCAAAGCCTGGATGGCTTCGCTGGGCATCACGGAAGAAGATGTTCAAAAAGGAAACATGGGAATGATCTTCGGTGTATCATTTGTTTGTTCATTTCTGATCGCTTTTTTTCTGGCGGCCAATGTCAATGGACCAGGACAAGAAGGTGAATTTGATTCCTTCAAACACGGTGTTTTTCATGGTGCTATAATAGCTATATTACTTGTTACTCCCGTCATGATTACCAATGGTCTTTTTGAAAGAAAGAATTGGACTAATATGATGATCAATGCCGGATACTGGATTCTTTGCTTGATGCTCATGGGCGGTATATTAGATGCCATGAATCATTGGCCGAATGAGATGCTGTGATGTAATTAAAAGGATAAAGAAATAAGTATTGTATGTTCCAGTGTCGCGCAAGTGACACTGGTTTTTTTTGGGATTAGTTTTCGATACAAATAGAGGAGTATAATAAAAACTTGAGTTACAATAATCCAGGCTTGCTTTTTGAAAATTGTGTGCCGTTAAAGACTTTGTTTTTGCGCTGGATTTTTCTTTCTTCAGCCGGTAGTGCGGCAAAGTCCTTGCACTCCACAGAGCAACATCCATTATACGCTTCGCCGCAAGTAGAGCATTGAATAAACAAGATGTGGCAGGCATCATTAGCACAATTGGTATGTTCGTCTGATGGTTGTCTGCATTGATGACAAGTAGCGATGACATCTTCCGAGATGCGCTCGCCAAGTCTTTCATCAAAGACAAAATTTTTCCCCACAAATTTATTCGGTAGCCCTTGTTTTTCAACCTGTCGGGCATATTCTATGATACCGCCATCGAGTTGGTATACATTATTATAGCCTTTATGTTTCATGTAGGCAGATGCCTTTTCACATCGGATACCACCGGTGCAATACATCACGATATGTTTGTCCTTATCCTCTTCCAGCATGTCAGCGACGAGTGGAAGTCCATCCCGAAATGTTTCCATCGGAGGGAGAATGGCTTTGTCGAAATGACCTACTTCACTTTCATAGTGGTTTCGCATGTCTACGATGATGGTATTGGGATCTTCCGTCAGGGTGTTAAATGCACGCGCAGAAAGATGGGTGCCACGATTAGTAACATCAAATGTGGCATCATTGAGACCGTCTGCTACGATTTTCTCCTTGACCTTGATATTGAGCATAAAGAATGATTTCCCATCATCTTCCACAGCTATATTGAGTCGAATATCACTTAAGAAAGGGTATGTATTCAGGTAATCTCTTAAATCGGTCAGATTTTCTGAAGGCACGGATATTTGAGCATTTATTCCCTCAGAGGCTACATATATTCTTCCTAAGACATATAATTGATCCAAATCTGCATAAAATTGGTCTCTAAAAGTCTGTGGATCAGGAAGTAAGGTGTACACATAGAAGGAAAGTGTGGTTCGCTCGATGGTTTCATGCTGAACAATTGTTCTCAGCTCTGCATGATTTATACGATTGTGAAGGTGCTTTCCCATATGGCTCAAATAATAATAGCAAAGATAAGTCAATTGGGTATCGTGGTATAAGAGCTTGGGCTAATTGGTCAATTATTAAGGCCATTATTGAAAAATTTCTGTCAAAGGGGTGGGTTAAAAGGGAAAAGAAGGAGTTCGTTTTATAATTATTAATAATAATTATATGTAAATTTTTTATTAGCAGCACCTTATCTGTGCACAAGGCTAAATTTATCAGCAAATCGATTGTTCGTTATTTATTTTGTGGAATAAATAGCAGCAAATTATTGCTTAAAATGCTAATTTCAAGTTGTTTATATATAACAAAAATACATACTGCATACATTCTTTTAAATCAATATTTTAATTTGGAGTATTGGTTATTTGAACAAATTTAAATTGGATTTTACAACTATTTGACCTATAATTTCATTTGAAATGGAAAAAATATCAGCTTAATATTTAGGACATAGTAAGTTTTGAAGTCATTCGTGTAAATTTGCGGCGTTTTTAGACGTTGTACCGCGACAAATGATTTTCGGGAGGAAGTCGGGAAATTCAATTTTTAATCAAATAAAAAGGAGAGGTTATGGCCACTCAGAAGAAAAAAAGTCCAGCAAAAGCTGCTAAAGGTAAAACCACTTCAAAGGCCACTGCTAAAAAAGCAGTGGCGAAGCCGGTGACTAAGAAAAAGGTAGTAAAAAAAGTTGCTGCTAAGAAGCCCACCTCTCCCAAGGCAGCGCCAAAGAAAAAAGTAGTAGTCAAAAAAGCTGCCGCTAAGAAATCGGTAGTTAAGAAAGCTGCGCCAAAGAAAAAGACAGCCGCTAAAAAGGTCGTGGCAAAGAAGGCTGTACCTCAAAAGAAAGTCGTAGCAAAGAAAGCGGCACCTCAGAAAAAGGTTGTTGTTAAGAAAGCTACCGCTAAGAAATCGGTAGTTAAGAAAGCAGCGCCAAGGAAAAAGACAGTGGCAAAAAAGGCAGTAGCTAAAAAAGAAGTGGCAAAGAAGGTAGCACCTCAAAAGAAAGTTGTTGTCAAAAAAGCTACCGCTAAGAAATCGGTAGTTAAGAAAGCTGCGCCAAAGAAAAAAGCAGCAACTAAAAAGGTAGTGGCAAAGAAAGTTGTGGCCCCAAAGAAAGCTGTAGCCCCAAAGAAAGCTGTGGCCCCAAAGGAAACGCCCGTAAAGGCAGCCCCAAAATCAAAGGGGGTAACAAAGAAAGCACCGGCTAAAAAAGCAGTGGTGCATAAGCCTACACCAGAGAAGAAAGAAGTCGCTAAAAAAGCACCTACTAAAAAGGTTGCTAAAAAGAAGAAAACAAAAGCTTCGGTAAAAACGATTGATAAAAAGGAGAAAGTAAAAGTAATTACAAAGTCTTCCGATTTGTCGGTAGCAAAAAGAAAAAAAATTGAAAAGCAGCTTGGGCAACCATTGGTTGCACCCGTAGCAATGAAAATAGATAAAATGTCAATGAAAAAAGAAACCGGATCAGTAGGGGCTCAATTGCCGAAAGGCACACCCCAAAAATCCAGATATAGTGATGCAGAGCTGGCGGAATTTGATACATTAATCGATGAGAAGCTCGTCGTAGCCAGAGAGCAACTCCAATTCTACCTAAAGCAATTGGAGGATATGGCAGAGAATCCGGATAATAAAATCAAAAGTCTTGATGATGGCATGAGCAGCCTTGAAAGTGAGCGTATAAGCTCCATGGCTTCGCGTCAGCAAAAGCTTTTACAACACCTGGAGAATGCCAAGCTCAGAATTCAAAACAAAGTATATGGTATTTGCCGAGAAACAGGCCAGCTGATTTCGAAAGAAAGATTGCGTGCCGTACCTCATGCTACTTTGTCCATTGAGGCAAAACAAGCCCAGAAATAATTCATCTCACGCGATATTAAGTTCGGATGAATGTCTTTGCGTAGTTTTTTAGCAATCACCGCAGGGATCATTGAGAAGAATTGATACCACTGTTAATGAAAGTTTATGTCTAATCGTACAAGTACGGTTTTAGTGGTCGTATTCCTTGTCCTGCTGATAGATCAGCTACTCAAGATATGGGTCAAAACACATATGGAATATGGTGAGGAGTTTGGCCTTCTGGGTTTGAGCTGGGCGCGCATACACTTTGTTGAGAATAAAGGGATGGCCTTTGGGCTTTCTCTGGGTGGAGACTGGGGCAAACTAGGCCTGAGTGTTTTTCGCCTGGTCGCTGTGGGCTTTCTGATATACATCATCAGATCACTCATTAAAACAAAGGAAACGTTGGGTGTGATTTTTTCATTCTCCCTCATTTTAGCCGGTGCTCTTGGCAATATCCTTGACAGTACTTTTTATGGGCTTATCTTTTCGGAGTCACCCTATCATGGAGGATTGGCTACATTATTTCCTGAAGGGGGTGGGTATGCCCCGATGCTTTTTGGAAAAGTAGTTGACATGCTTTACTTCCCGCTGATTGATACTTACTTTCCGGAATGGTTTCCTATTTGGGGAGGTCAACGATTCCAGTTTTTCAGACCCGTCTTCAATATTTCTGATGCTGCGATTTCTACCGGCGTGCTCAGCCTGATCGTGTTTCATCATCGGATCTTTAAATCCAAGGAAGAATTGGCAAAGAATGAGGTAGAGCTTTCGGAGGATTCAGCAGATGTGGCGGAGTCTGATGGCTCATCGGCTTCCACTCAATCAAATTAAGTCGTAGTAAGTTTTTAATAATAGGGATTGGCGCTATCAGGCAGCTGAAAGCTTGCCTGTAGGCGGGTGTGTGTCAAGTTGAAACGGGTGCGCGCGAAGCAGTATAACTCCGGAGCGGCCGTGAGAAAAAAAGTTTTGGGATGGGATGACTGTTGTAAAATTTTCGCTGATATATCCTGTTTATTTGGATAAAAAACGATTGATTGCTTTCACAGCATTGCTTACTCGTTGGTAGTCAATTGCATAGTGCATATACTTCCCGTCTTTATCGGCAACCAAAACTCCTGCATTCTTCAATATTCGAAGGTGCTGAGAAGCAATGGACTGCTCAATTTTGAGCGTGTTGTAAATCTGATTGACCTGTATGTTTTTGTTTTGATCCAAAAACTCCAAGATCTTCAGACGAAGTGGATGCGCCAGAGCTCGCATAAGCTCGGTTGACACCGTGAGCTTCTCTTGCTGAAAGGTGACCTTAGTCCTTTTCATACATTTCCTTATTTTGAGTTAAACCTTAGCAACAAATTTGCAATTAAGATTTGACTCCTGCAAATGATATTACAAAAAAAATGCATTCGTAATACCATGGCAATCACCTACTAGCACCTAAATAGCTGATTGTTAACGAAATGTAAAAAAATGGGGGGCAAAAATATTTTTTAATCTTCACAGTATCAGTCCCTTAAATGGACTACCTAAAGCAAAGATTTAGCCGGCTAACTCCTCTACCAGCTTCGAAATTTGATTCAACCGATCTTTGTCAAGGGAGTAGTAAATGAATTTTCCTTGCCTTTCGGTCAGAACCACACCTGCACGGCGCAGAATAGCCAAATGCTGCGAAGCAACTGACTGCTCCAGACGCAGTTTAATGTAAATGTCGGTTACAGTCATCGTAGCATGCTCCTCGAGCAAATCAATAACACGTTGTCTAAGTTTGTGATTCACTGCACGTAATACAAGTACAGCTTTACGGAGATCAGCGTAGTTCAGTTCTATTTCGCTGGATCCCTTTCGCAAACTTACAATTTCAGTCTTCTTTTTCATCATGAGCGAGATTATATCGGATTCATGTATGAATTATCATAAACCGTACCATATTAATTTTAACAATGGTTAAGTAAAAGAGTATCAATGATTTATGTTTTGCATTAGTTTTATATACATTCCCTTTCGAATATTTAAGTCCTTCGAAAAGCGAGCCAATACCCCATAAATATTAGGGATTAACTTTTTTTTTGGATTTCGTGATATTTGGCGGCTTTAGATAGAAAGGAACAAAATGAAGCGGATCCTCAAAGCGACGATCCTTATAATATATATGAGCCGGTGACAGCAAATGGCGAGCACTACACATTATTTGGGTATCCACCGTTAGATTAGGAGCTAATTCAGCCAATGGGCCGATCTTCAAGGCACCATCCCCACAACACACGATTTTCCCCTCCTTAGGTAGGTTATTTGCAAAAAACGCCTCCTCTAATATAACTGAAGCATCAGGCCATATGACCTGAAAAGACCGATCGTACAATGCGGCATACACCTCATTTCTACGCGCATCAATCATCGGGAGCGCATATTGAGCTTCCGGATGACGGTCAAAAGCAGCACTCGCCAGCATTTTCAACGTCGGAATAGCTATCAATGGCTTGTCTAGGGCATAGGCCATTGCCTTGCCGGTAGCACTTCCTACTCTGAGCCCAGTATAAGAGCCTGGCCCTGAACTTACTGCAATAGCTGATAGATCAGCAGGAGACAAATTTTCTTTCGCAAGTAATAGATCTATCGCCGGCGTCAACAATGCTGTATGGTTCATACCCTCGTTCATATCCTTGCAGACGACTAGATCCCCACCTTTGCTGAGGGCAACGGAACATACACTAGTGGAGGTCTCAATATGAAGTATATACATATTATTATAAGCTATGATTTGTAGCTTCAGATAGGATAACGGAATTTTTAGTGAAATGGTTTGCTCAATAAGGCATACAGACATGAATTGTTAGACAATAGGCCTGGAAGGACTATGATTGAATCAAGACATCGCAAGAGGGCAAATGATCCTTATTGAACGCTCAGGATAGCTGTATACTCTTTATCGTTATTCAGGATCGAAATGGCTGACGCCAGTTCGGGATCATTTTTCAGTTGATGCTTGACCAAACCGGTTTCGTAATAATATCGGCTCAATATCTCCCGTTCGATCGCCAGCATGATTTCCTTGCGATAGCTATTAATTTGGCTGGCCTTTTCTTTTTCTACAAGCGCCTTCAATTGATCCACTTGGGTAGCAACAGCGCCTGAGTAAGATTCTTTTTCCGCTGTTTCTTTCAATTTATTGAGGGCAATATCCGTCTCTGTTTCAAACTGGAAGTCGCTGTCCACCAAATATTTGGTAAAAGCATCAAAGTCATTGAAATGAAAATCTTCTAAAGCTGCAATGCTATCAAGACCAATGCAATAGTTGGTCACAAAATTGAATAGGGCATTTTGCTTCGTTAGTTTCTTCACGATCAACGGATTCTTTTCAGCCTCCAACGCAACATCAGGTTTTACACCACCCCCATCAAGTACTGTTCTGCCGGCTCGTGTTTTAAACTTAGCCCTTTGATCATCAGGGATATGCACACGCTCTCCATTTTTATATTCAACAGATTGAATACATCGGCCACTGGGGATATAGTATTTAGAGGTTGTGAGTTTAACTTTGGCATTATAACCGATATCAAAGGTGTTTTGGACCAATCCTTTTCCATAGGACAATTGACCGATGACGACACCGCGATCTAAATCCTGCATCACACCGGACACAATCTCAGAAGCTGAAGCTGAATTATCGTCAATAAGGACGACCAGTTTTATTTTTTGATCTACCGGTTCATTGCGTGTCTTGTATGCCTTATCCTCTTCAACTACTTTACTGCGTGTCGTGACGACCGTTTCTTCTGCCGGGATAAATACATTGCATACGTTGATCGCTTCGCGCAGAAGGCCTCCGCCATTGCCACGTAGATCAAGGATGACCCCATGAAGGTCGGCCGATGATGTCTTTAAATCCCTCAGCGCATTGGCCACGTTCCTGCCGGCATCCCGTGTAAAGGTGGTCAGTGAGATATATCCGATCCCGTTCTCAACCATTCCGGAGTATGGGACATTTTTACCATCCATTCCTCCTCGTATGATGGTCTTGTTGATCATCTCGCTCTTCCCGGGACGCTGGATATCCAGATTCATCTCACTGCCTGGTATCCCACTGATGATATCCATGATATCTTCCGGTGATCGCTCATCTGT